>DATLFR010000225.1 GCA_035540895.1 Actinomycetota bacterium
GTGCTGGCCGAGGGGGACGAGGGTCCGATGTCCGTCCTCGGGCCCCAGCCGGGGAGCCCGGGGTTCGATGAGCTGATCCGGACGTCGGACGACAACCGGAGGATCCACACGGTCCTGCGCGACCAGCGAACGGTGTCCGGACTCGGGCGCGGGTACACCGACGACATCCTGCACCGCGCGCGCGTCTCCCCGTTCGCATCGCTGAGATCGCTCGACGCGGCGAAGAGGGATGAGCTGCTCGAGGCGACGCGGGCGGTGCTCGCGGACGGGCTCGAGGCCGAGCGGGCCCGCACGGGCGGGCTCCCGACGAAGATCGGCGACCACTGGGTGGTGCACAACCGCTATGGGGAGCCGTGCCCGGAGTGCGGCGACGACCTGCGCCGGGTGTCCTACGAGTCGCACGAGGTGACGTACTGCCCGCGCTGCCAGACGGGTGGGAAGATCCTCGCCGACCGTCGGATGTCCCGGCTCGTCCGCTAGGCGGGGCCGCGCGGAGCCCGGGCCCGCACGACGCGGGAGGCGGGGGAGCCGGGCCGCGCGCGGGCGCGGGAGCCGACCCCGCGGGGCTCCCGCGCTCACTGCATAGACTGGCCCCACGCGACGAGGAGGGCCCATGCGCTACACGAAGCTCGGACGCACCGGAGTCACGGTCAGCCGTCTATGCCTCGGGACGATGAACTTCGGCCCCCATACGAACGAGGACGACGCGCACTCGATCATGGACAGGGCCCACGAGGTCGGGATCAACTTCTTCGACACCGCCAACGTGTACGGGGGCCAGCCGGGCGAGGGGGTGACCGAGCAGATCATCGGGCGCTGGTTCGCGCAGGGAGGCGGCCGTCGTGAGCGCACGGTCATCGCCACGAAGGTCTTCGGAGGGATGGGCACCGACCGGTGGCCGAACCAGCGCCGGCTGTCGGCGCTGCACATCCGGCGGGCGTGCGACGAGTCGCTGCGCCGCCTGCAGACCGACCACATCGACCTGTACCAGATGCACCACATCGACCGGGAGACGCCCACGGACGAGATCCTGCAGGCGTTCGAGATCCTGATCGCGCAGGGCAAGGTCCTCTACGTCGGCTCCTCCAACTTCGCGGGGTGGCACATCTCTCGGTTCAACGAGGAGGCGCGCCGCCGGAACATGCTCGGTCTCGTCTCCGAGCAGTGCCTGTACAACCTCAACGCGCGCATGGTCGAGATGGAGGTGCTCCCTGCCTCCGAGGAGTACGGGGTCGGGATCATCCCGTGGAGTCCGCTCGCCGGGGGTCTGCTCGGCGGCGCGCTCGCGAAGGCGTCGGAAGGGCGCCGGGCCTCCGAGCGGGTCCGGGAGGGGGTCGAGGCGAACCGCAGCAAGCTCGAGAGGTTCGAGAAGCTCTGCGCCGAGCTGGGCGAGCAGCCGGCCGACGTCGCTCTCGCGTGGCTGCTCGGACGCCCCCAGGTGACCGCGCCGATCATCGGCCCCCGGACGAAGGAGCAGCTGGACGGCTCCCTACGCTCGGTCGAGGTCGAGCTGGACGGACCGACCTGCCAGGCGTTGGACGAGATCTTCCCCGGTTACGGTCCGGCCCCCGAGGCGTTCGCCTGGTGACCGGGCCGCGGACCCCGCGGTGGCTCCCCGCCGTCCGGCGCGCGGCGGATCAGGCGCAGACGGCCCGCTCCGCGTAGCTCGCGCAGGCGAGCGGCGTCCGGACCCTCGCCACGCGGGAGAGCGGCGACGTGTTGCCCGACCGGTCCAACGCGGCCACCCTGTAGCGGTACACGGTGTTCGGTCGGAGTCCGGTGTCGGTGTGGTCGGTCCCCTCGACGGTGACGATCGCCTGGCCGTCCCGGTACACGACGTAGCCCGCGACCCCCGAACGGTCGTGCGCCGGGTCCCAACGCAACGCGACGGAACCGATGTCGACCGCCCTCGCCCTGAGCCGCGCCGGGACGGACGGCGCCTCGTTGTCCACCACCAGCGGGGCGGACGGCACCGATGCGTTCCCGGCGCCGTCCAGGGCCTCCACCGTGTACGTGGACACGGATCCGGGCACCCATCCCTCGTCGACGTGATGTTCGACCTCGGTCCTACCGATCTCCACACCGTCGCGCCGCACGACGTACGCAGCCACCCCGACGTTGTCGGCGGACGCATCCCAGCTGAGCGAGACCCCCTCCTCCCCCCTGCCCGTCTCACGGAGGCGAGCGGGACGCGTGGGAGGGAAGGTGATCACGGCGGCGGGCTCCGGGGTGGTCCGCCACAGCACCCGAACGCCCCGGAGGGGATCGTCCAGCACGTCCCCGCGCGGGAGCGGAGCGTCCCGGAAACCGCGGGTGGTCGGCGTCGCGTCGACGAGATGCGTCGTCGGGAGGCTCCTGTGCGGGGCGAGCCGCACGGAGAGTCCGGTCGCGACAGGATCTGCCTCATCGAAGTCATCGAAGGCGCCCAGCGGACGCCGGTACTCGATCAGGTGGTCGGTCTCCTCGCCGGGCACCGTGATGAGGAGCGTGGTGTCGCCGTGCAGAGGCACCACCTCGTCGTCGGTCACCGACCGGGCCTGCCCGGGCTCCAGCCACCCCAGCAGCTGCTTCTGCTGGGCGTGGAAGTGGCGCGGGTGGTCGAGGTCCATCTCGGCTCCCGCGCCGAGACCCATGACGCTGAAGGGGTCTGCGTAGGGGACGCTGCGGCACGACCCGTCGACCGGGGCCCGGCTCCCGCCCGCAGAGCACTCGAGGCCGTCCGCGTGGCCGAGACCGAGGTTATGGCCCAGCTCGTGCGCCACGACGCCCGCCCGCGGGTCGCCGATGACCCACGAGTCGCCGCCCCCGACCTCACCCATGCCGATGAAGCCGCACGAGGGGTGCCCGGACACGACGTACACCCGGTGGTGGTAGCGGTCCACGTCGTAGCCGTCCGCCCGCGCCGCCGCGCGTCCCTCGGCGGACCAATGCCAGGGGTCGCAGTCCCGGTTGTCGGACGCCGGGTAGGGACCGGCGACATCACCGCTGGCCTCCTCGATCCCGCCCAGGGTCACGCGCGATCCGCTGGCCTCGGCGTAGAACGCGGCCGCCGACCGGTCTCCCGTGAACACCGCCTCCCTCGCGTCCTCCGTCGTCACGACCGGGCCCGGACGCCCGGGCTCGAGGACCACGACGAGGACTCCCCGCTCCCCGAGGACCGGCTCCCCGGGGGGAGCCGGTTCGAGCAGGGACCATCCGGTCGCATCGAGCGGGGCCGTCCGCCTCCCCGCCGGGGCCGCGGTCAGATCCACGCGGGCCCCGGACACCGCGGCCGGGGGAGCCTCGCGGAAACGGACCTCGGTCAACGAGCCGTCGTCCCCCTCGACCGCGTACCGGTGCACGCTCCCCGCGGGGAGGACATCGGCGTGGAAGACCCGGAGGGTGCCGCGGAGGCGGACGCCGGGCGCGGGCGCAGCCACGGCGGCGGTGGTCAGGATCGCGTATGCGCAGACGGCTCCGATGGCCGCGGCTCGTGCTGGTCGCAAGTCTCCCCCCGGGTGGGCGTCACCCTGGGGTTCGACGCGCCGACCCGGCCCCCTTCCGAGGTGGCTAAGGTAGGCCGTGTCCCACCACGGCGAAGCTGCCATCGCCCACCTGCGCCGAGTCGATCCCGTCATGCGCGACGTCATCGATGCGGTCGGGCCTCTCGGGCTCCGACCCGGCTCCCGAGGCGACCACTTCACCACGCTGCTGCGAGCGATCATCGGGCAGCAGCTGTCCGCGAAGGCGGCCGAGACGATCTGGGGACGGCTCGTCGCCCTGCACGCCGACCAGCGGCGGCTGCGGCCGGAGGACGTCCTGGCGATGGACGAGGCGCAGATGAGGGCGGTCGGCATGTCCGCTGCGAAGACGGCGTCCGCGAAGGACCTGGCCCGCCGGGTGGCGGACGGCTCCCTGCGACTGGACCGGATGTCGCGGCTCGACGACGACGCGGTGATCGCCCAGCTGATCGCCGTCCGGGGGATCGGGCGCTGGACCGCCGAGATGTTCCTGATGTTCAAGCTCGGACGCCCCGACGTCTGGCCGGTGACCGACCTCGGCATCCGCAACGCGGTGCGGCGCGTCTACGGGATCGAGCCGACGCCGGCGGCGATGGCCGAGATCGCCGAGCCCTGGCGTCCGCACCGGTCGGCGGCGTCGTGGTACCTGTGGCGGAGCCTGGACCTGGAGGCCCTGTGATGGACGAGCGCTTCGCGAGCGTGGGCGGACTCGAGATCTGCTACGAGGAGATCGGCTCCCCGGCCGATCCGCCGATGCTCCTGATCATGGGCCTCGGCGCCCAGTCGATCTCATGGCCGGACGGGTTCTGCACGCTCCTCGCCGACCGGGGCCTGCGCGTGATCCGCTACGACAACCGCGACGTCGGGAGGTCGACCGTGCTGAGCCACCTCGGCTCCCCCGACCTGCGGGCCGTGTCCGAACGCACCCAGCCGCCCCCCTACACGCTGCACGACATGGCCGCCGACGCCGTCGGCCTGCTGGACGCGCTGGGCATCTACGAGGCCCACGTGGTCGGAGCCTCGCTCGGCGGCGTCGTCGCCCAGTTCGTCGCCCTGGACCACCCCGGACGCGTGCGCTCGCTGGGCCTCGTGATGACCCACCCGGGCCGGGACCTGGCCGATCCCCCGGCGCCGGAGGCCGCCGCGGTCCTGACCACCCCCCGCGCCCGGACCCTCGACGCCCGGATCGAGCAGCTCCTGCACGCGCATCGCGTCGTGGGGAGCCGGGGCGAGCTCGCCGACCCGGAGCGCGTACGCGAGCTGGCCGTCCGGACGTGGGAGCGGGGTTGGCACCCCGAGGGGTTCGCCCGCCAGCTGGCCGCGATCGTGGCCACGCCGGGACGACTCGCAGAGCTGAGCGGCCTCGCGATGCCGGTAGTCGTCGTGCACGGCGAGGCGGACGGCCTCGTCCCGGTCTCGAACGGACACAGGCTCGCCGAAGCCATCCCCCACGCCCGGCTCGTCACCTTCCCCGAGATGGGACACGACCTCCCCGCCCCCCTCTGGGAGCCGATCTGCGACGCGATCGCGTCGAACGCGCGAGCAGGACTCCGCACCCCGACGCAGAACGCTTAGTCGAGGCTTCCGAACGAACCTAGGAGGGGATATGACCCGCCGCATCGCCGCCGTCGTCACCGCAGCCGCGGTCGCCCTCGGCGCCACCGCTCTGGCCGCCCCCGCCCACGCCCAGGCGCGGTGCACGCCGAAGCCCGAGGTGAACAAGGGCCCCCATCCCGGTCGTCCGCACGACCCGGACCTGAGGGCCGACGACCCGACCTTCAACAACTGGCACGTGCGCGTGGGGAGCACGAGCGACCCGTACGTGACCTACTACTACAACGACGGCTACGTCTCGGCCGACGGCAACGGTGACCCGCACGTGCGGTTCTACATGCCGTTCCGCTACATCATCGGCGCCGTCGAAGGACGGGTCACGGTCACGAGCAACCCGGCGAACGCGGTCTGCGTGAACCGGGACCAGCAGGACCGCGACGACCCGCCGCCCACGCGGGACCTCATCCCGTAAGTCGGGCACGGATACCGATCTCGAGAGCCGGCCTGCGGGCCGGCTCTCTCGTTCCGCCGTCGGGACCGGGCCCCGCCGGCTCCCGGTTGGCTCTCACCGGGTCGCGTTCGGGTCATGCTAGCGGTGCGGGTACACACAGATGACCGACCCATCCCCCCACCCCCGGGCCCGGATCGAGGAGACCATCGCGCGCGCGCGGCGGTCACGCGACTCGCGCGCCCTCGTGCACGCGACCGTGGCGCTCGCGCTGCTCGAGCTCGACGAGGGGTACCCGGGGTCGGCCCGGCACAGGCTGGCCGACGCGCTGGCGCTCGCGCGTCAGGATGGCCTGGACGAGGGGGTGGTGGAGGCGCTGCGGGCTCTGGCACTTGTCCACGAGGCGGCCGGCGACGCGGACGCGGCCGCCGAGGCGCGATCGGAGGCCGAAGAGGTCTCGAAGCTGCTGGGGCGGGAGGGCTAGCCCCCCGAGGGGAGCGCTACCGACGACGCCGGCGGGCCAGCTTGCGGTACACGTCCTTCGCCTCGGCCCGGCGTTCGGTGGTGGAGAGCGGCCGGGCGTGCTCGAGCTCGCCGCTGCCGATCTTCTCGAAGCGGTCGTCGGAGGAGACCATCTCGACGATGTGCGGCCGCAGGTGGAGGCGCTTGGCTATCCGCTCCACGTCGTCGCGCTGCTGCCAGGTGGCGAGCGTGATGCCTACCCCGGCCCGCCCGGCACGGGCGGTACGCCCGATGCGGTGCAGGTACGCCTTGTGGTCCTCGGGCGGGTCGTAGTTGACGACATGGGTGATGCCCTCGATGTCCAGGCCGCGCGCGGCCACATCGGTGGCGACGAGCACGTCCACCTCTTTGTTCTCGAACCTGCGCAGGGCCTTCTCGCGGGCCGCCTGCGGGAGGTCGCCGTGGATGGCGAGCGCGTCCAGACCGGCCTTGGAGAGGGACTTCGCGAGCCGGTCGCACTGCGCCTTCGTACGGGTGAAAACCAGCGTGAGGTCCCGCGGCGCCCGGCGCAGGACCGAGATCAGGACCTCAGTCTTGTCCATCTGCCTCACCTCGAAGAGGTGGTGCTCGACCCCCTCCACGGTCACCTGCTGGTTGGCCACCTCGTGGCGGACCGGGTCGGTGGTCTGGGCGATGAGGCCCATGATCTGGTCGTCGAGGGTGGCGGAGAAGAGCATCGTCTGACGGTCCCGCGGCACGTACCCCAGGATCCGGGCCACCTGCGGCAGGAACCCCATATCGGCCATCCGGTCGGCCTCGTCGATGACGAGCATGTGGACGTTCCCGAGGTCGGCCGCCCGCCGCTCGAGCAGGTCGATCAGCCGCCCGGGGGTGGCCACGAGGATGTGCGCGCCCTTGGCGTCGCGCAGGTTCTCCTTCATCCCCGCTCCCCCGTACACGGAGACGATCTTCGCGGACGAACCACTGATGGCCCGTAGCTCGTCGGCGACCTGGGAGGCGAGCTCGCGGGTCGGGACGAGGACCAGGGCCTGCGTGCCGGACACCCCCTCGCGCATCCGCTGGACGATCGGGATCGAGAAGGCCAGCGTCTTCCCCGAGCCCGTCTTCGCCTTGCCGAGGATGTCGCGTCCGTCGAGGGCGTCGCGCATCACCAGGGCCTGGATCGCGAAGGGCGCCTCGATGCCGCGCTCGCTGAGGCGGCGGCGGATCGGCTCTATGACGCCGAGGGACTCGAAGCTCGGTGCGTCCTCGGCCGGGGGTGTCTCGTTGGGGGCGTGTTCCGTGTCGCTCATGTTCAAGTGTGGTCCTCGTCGCTCCTGGGCTGCCTCATCCATCGAACGTGCGCCCGGAGCGTCCACGAGGGCCCGGAGGGACCCGGACCGCCACATCCTAGCACCCCGTCTCAGACGTTCGACGGGACGTGGGCGCTTGAGGCAGGCTGGTGACGTGCAGGTCAGGGGAAGGGTCCGGGCGGTCACGCCCGCGGCCGCCGTCGTCGCTCTCGTCGCGCTCGCGGGGGGCGGTCCGGTCGCCGCGGACGACCACGACGTCGCGCCTCGCACGCCCCGACCCGTCCGGGTCCCCGAC
>DATLFR010000226.1 GCA_035540895.1 Actinomycetota bacterium
GGGTGGAGGTGGGACGGGGTTCAGCCGGCGAGGATGTGGACCGGGGAGCGCCCCCGACGGCGGGCGCCGTCGCGGCGATGGCGGCCTCGGCGCGCGTGGACACTGCCGCCGTCTCCCGCCTGGCCCGCTGCGCCTCGACCAACTCGGCTATCTCGCCGGACACGTTCGACAGGGAGGCGCGGTAGGCCCGGAGCTCACGCTGCACGGCCGTCTGACGCGCCTGCATGTCCCGCTCCTTGGCCCGCGCCAACGACTGGGCGGACGCCACGTCCTGCTCGGCCGCCTTCAGCTCGGACCTGGCCTTCTCGGTCTGCAGGAGCAGATCCTGGTCGTTCATGACGACCGCGCGGGAGAGGGTCTGCGCGCGGGCCATCTCACTGACGCTGCGGGCGGACAGGTAGGGCTCCGCCCACAGGGCCGGGTGCTTGTAGAGCACGCGCGCGCGCTCGCCGAGCCGTGACCGCAGGGCCTGCCAGGTCCGCTCGGCCTGGTCCAGGTCCTGGCGGAGCTTCGCGATGCGTGCGTCGAGGCGCTCGCGCTCCACAGCCGCCTCGTTGAAGTCCTCCGTGAGGGCGGAGAGGCGGGTGGCCTGCTCGGAGATCTGCGCCTCGAGCCGCTGGGCCTCGCGCCTCTTCGAGGCCACATCGCCCTGCTGGGCGGGGGCGGGCACGGCAGAGCCCACGATCATGATCGCGGCGAAGAGGATGGGCGCTGCGTGTCGCATGCGTCTCATGGGAGCTCTCTGGTCTTGGGCCCCGGACGGGGCGCATCTCCTGCCTACCCGAACGCGGGCGGGCGCGTCAAACAACTCGCAACACTAGCGAACGATGAATGACACCGCTGAAACCTTATCGCGCGATCGCGGGTCTGTCTCGCGTCGAAGCGGCTACGGAGCCGCGAAGGAGGTGCCAGATGTACGAGTTCGCGATCCTGCTGCTCGGCGGGGCGCTCGTCCTGAAGACCGTCGACCTGTTCGGCGGACTCAGCCCGAAGGAGCTCGGCCGGGGGATGACGGTCCTGACGTCGGCCATCGTCGGCGTGGTCTACGCGTTCCTGTTCGACTACTCGGTCTTCGCCGCGTGGGGCATCGACGTCCGCAGCGCCACGATCGGCCTCGTCGCCACGGGTCTGTTCATGTCGGCCCTCGCCGACGTGTGGCGCGAGATGCTGGCCCTGTTCCACGACTGGGCGCACCGCTACCAGGGCCAGGCATCCGGGACCGAGGCGCGCCTCGGCCGCGCCGCCTGAGCGTCCGGGACGGTTCGATGGAGGGAGGCCCCGACCGGGCCTCCCTCTTCACGTCCGGGGGGCTTCCCGCCGGCTCCCCCGCGTCCTACTCTTGAGCGCGTGGCGAGCTGCCTGATATGCGGACGGCTGGCGACCGACCCGGCCAAGGGTCCTTCGCCGTGGACCCGAGCGGTAGTCGACGACGAGCAGGTCCTCGTCTGCCCTGACTGTCAGTCCGATCGGCCGGACTGGTCGCAGCGCGCCGAGTCCTGTCCCGCCTGTGGCTCGAAGAAGCTCTCAAAGGCACTGGGAGACAAGGTCTGCCGGTCCTGCGCCCATCAGTGGAGCGAGGAGACTTTCACTCTCTAGGACCGCAAGGGCCCGGCTCCCTCGTGGGAGCCGGGCCCTGAACCCCTGCGGACCGTTCGGCTAGTGGGAGTGGCCGTGGTGGCCGTGCCCGTTCGTCTCCTCCTCCTCCTTGCGCTCCGTCACGAGCACCTCGGTGGTGAGGAGGAGTGCCACGATCGAGGCGGCGTTCTGCAGCGCCGACCGCGTCACCTTGAGCGGGTCGACGATGCCCGCCTTGAACATGTCCACGAACTCGTTCGTGGCGGCGTTGAAGCCGAAGCCCGACTTCTGGTTGCGGACCTGCTCGACGATGACGGAACCCTCGAGCCCGGCGTTGGTGGTGATCCAACGCAGGGGCTCCTGAAGGGCCCGCCTGACGATGAGGGCGCCTGTCCGGACGTCACCCTCGAGCGAGTCGGCGGTCTGCGTGACGGCGTCCTCCGCCGACAGCAGCGCCGTCCCACCGCCGGGGACGATGCCCTCCTCCACCGCGGCTCGCGTGGCGGACAGGGCGTCCTCGATCCGGTGCTTCTTCTCCTTGAGCTCGACCTCCGTCGCCGCCCCGACCTTGATCACCGCGACGCCGCCGGACAGCTTCGCCAGCCGCTCCTGCAGCTTCTCGCGGTCCCAATCCGAGTCGGACCGGTCGATCTCGGCCCGGATCTGGTTGATGCGGCCCTGGATGTCAGCGGCGTTGCCGGCCCCCTCGACGATCGTCGTGTTGTCCTTGGTGACGACCGCCTTGCGGGCCCGGCCCAGCTGGTCGAGCGCCACGTTCTCGAGCTTGATCCCGAGCTCCTCGGACACGACGGTCGCACCCGTGAGCACGGCCATGTCCTCGAGCATCGCCTTGCGACGCTCCCCGAACCCGGGAGCCTTCACGGCCGCCGCGTTCAGGGTGCCGCGGATCTTGTTGACCACCAGCGTGGCCAGGGCCTCGCCCTCCACGTCCTCGGCGATCAAGAGCAGCGGCTTGCCGGCCTGCACGACGCGCTCGAGCAGCGGGAGCAGGTCGGAGACCGCGCTGATCTTCTTGTTGACCAGCAGGATGTATGGGTCGTCGAGGACGGCCTCCATCCGGTCCTGGTCGGTCACGAAGTAGGGCGAGATGTAGCCCCGGTCGAACTGCAGCCCCTCGACCGTCTCGAGCTCCAGGCCGAAGGTCTGCGACTCCTCGACCGTGATGACGCCGTCCTTTCCGACCTTCTCCATGGCCTCGGCGATCATGTCGCCGATCTCGGCGTCGGCCGCGGAGATGGACGCGACATGCGCGATCTGCTCGCGCCCGGTGACGTCCTTAGCCTGGCCGCGCAGGGCCTCCACCGCGGCCGCGACCGCCTTCTCTATCCCCCGGCGAAGCCCCATGGGGTTGGCACCGGCGGCGACGTTGCGCAGGCCCTCGTGCACCATGGCCTGGGCGAGCACGGTCGCGGTGGTGGTGCCGTCACCGGCCACGTCGTTGGTCTTCGACGCGACCTCCTTGGCGAGCTGGGCGCCGAGGTTCTCGAAGGGGTCCTCGAGCTCGACCTCCTTCGCGATCGTCACGCCGTCGTTCGTGATCGTCGGCGCTCCCCACTTCTTCTCGAGGACGACGTTGCGCCCCCGGGGGCCGAGCGTGATGCGTACGGCGTTCGCGAGCCGGTCCACGCCCGCCTCGAGCGAGGCGCGCGCGTCCGTCCTGAACCTGAGGTCCTTCGACGGCATGACCTAGCTCTCGATCTTCGCGAGGACGTCGCGTGCCGACAGGACGAGCAGCTCCTCGCCCTCCATCTTGACCTCGGTCCCGGCGTACTTCGAGTACAGGACGCGGTCACCGACGGCCAGGTCGATCGGGATGCGACGCTCGCCGTCCTCGTCGAAACGGCCCGGGCCGACGGCCAGGACCTCGCCCTCCTGGGGCTTCTCCTTGGCGGTGTCGGGGATGACGAGCCCCGACGCCGTTACCTCCTCGGCCTCGAGCGGCCGGATGACGATACGGTCCTCGAGCGGGACCAGCTTCGTGCGGGTCTTCGTAGCCAACGCAACCTCCTTGGGTGCGGATGTGATCTTCCCAGCGGTTAGCACTCTAATGACCAGAGTGCCAGCACGTCAACCGCAGGAGTGCTACCCATCGGAGGAGGGCGGCTGGGGCCGGGAAAGCCCGCGGCGCTCCCGGGGAGGGAGCGCCGCGGTGGAGGGGTGCGCCTGCATACAGGTAGTCGGCTCCCGTCTACCCCGCTGAAGCCGTGGGCGCCAGAACCACCCGGGCGGACCATGCCCGACGGCCCGTTCGGGCCCCCCTGGGTAGGCCGCTCAGGCCGGCGAGGGCGCCGGGAGCGGCAGCGAAGGGTCGGCGGAGAGGTCCAGCGGCGTGGACTCCCCTGCCACGAGCCGGGCGTGACCGGCGGCGGCGATCATCGCGCCGTTGTCCACGCATAGCCGCCGTCCGGGCACCAGCAGCCGGATCCCGCGGGCCGAGGCCTCCTCCTCGAGGCGTCGGCGCAGCCGCGAGTTCGCCGCAACCCCCCCGCCGACGACGAGCGTGTTGACCCCCTCCATCTCGCACGCGAGGAGCGACTTCTCGATCTGCACGTCCACGATGGCCTCCTGGAAGGAGGCGGCCACGTCGGGGAGCGAGATCTCGACGCCCTCCTTCTCCATCCGGTTCACGTACCTGACCACGGCCGTCTTCAGTCCGGAGAAGGAGAAGTCGAGCCCCTGCCCGGACATCGCCCGCGGGAAGGCGATCGCTGCCGGGTCGCCCTGCTCCGAGAGCCGGTCGATCTCCGGACCCCCCGGGAACCCGAGCCCGAGGAAACGGGCGATCTTGTCGAACGCCTCCCCGGCCGCGTCGTCCAGGGTCGCGCCCATCGGCGCGTACAGACCCGGCTCCCGGACGGCGAGCAGGGACGTGTGGCCGCCGGACACGATCAGGGCCACGTACGGGGGCTCGAGGTCCCCGAACTCCAGGACCGCGGCCATCACGTGTCCTTCGAGGTGGTGGACCCCCGCGAACGGCAGGCCGCGCGACGAAGCTATGGCCTTCCCAGCCGAGAAACCGACGAGGAGCGCGCCCACGAGCCCCGGACCGCGCGTCGCCGCCACGGCGTCGATGTCCCCGATGCGCACGCCCGCTTCCTGGAGGGCCTGGTCGATCGTCTGCGGCATCAACTCCTCGTGCGCACGGGCGGCGATCTCAGGCACGACGCCCCCGAAAGGCGAGTGCAGACGAGCCTGTGACGCGATCACGTTTGACAGGACCTCGCGTCCGCCGCGCACCACCGCCACCGCGGTCTCGTCGCACGAGGTCTCGATGCCGAGGACCAGGGCGTCCGGGGCGATCACGCGTCCTCCTCGGCGTGTCCGTCTTGCAGGGACTCCCTGATCTCGGCGAGGCGCCGCTCGTACCCCGGGGTCCAGACGCCCTCGGCCCACATCACGTACGCGTCCTCCCCGGTCTCGACGTAGTATCCGCGGCGCAGTCCGACCGTCTGGAACCCGAACCGGCGGTACATGGCCTGGGCGCCCAGGTTCGACCTGCGGACCTCGAGGGTCACGGCGCGCGCGCCGCGATCGCGCGCCTCGTCCAGCAGGCGGAGCATGAGCCGCGTCCCGACCCGGCCGCGGTGGAAGTCGGGGTCGACGGCGATGTTCGTGATGTGGCCCTCGTCGCCCAGGAGCATGATCCCCGCGTACCCGACCACCTTCCCCTTGTGGCGGGCGACGAAGTACGCGCGGCTCGTGCGCTGGGCGAGCTCGGACAGGAACAGACCCGCCGACCACGGCCGGGGGTAGACGCGCGCCTCGATCCTCAGGACGGAGGGGATGTGTCGTCGTCGCATCCCGACGATCGAGATGTCCAGCGCGCGCTGGGAGCGCTCGGTGACCATCAGGCCCGCCCCATCCGGCCGGAGGCGAGCTCCGCGTCCGTCTTTCGGATGTACATCGGCTTGAGCTCGGAGAGCCTGTCCGTCTCCTCCCGCTCGAAGCGGGGGACGGCGAGCTCGATGAGAGGCACGGCGGTCGGAGCCGCGTCGCCGGTCCCCGCCAACTCGACGCGGCGCTTCTCGTGCTCGAACGCCCTCCGGTAGACGAGCGGCCCGTTCCCGACCGCCAGGACGGGCTCCCCCATCGCTTCGATCTCGTTGAGGCAGTGCTCGGGAGCCGCGCACCGGAAGT
Source organism: Actinomycetota bacterium (assembly GCA_035540895.1). Lineage (NCBI taxonomy): Bacteria > Bacillati > Actinomycetota > Actinomycetota bacterium. The sequence continues at coordinate 5,734 of DATLFR010000226.1, forward strand.
CGGTGACGCGCTGGACCCCTCCGGGGACTGGCCGGTAGAAGGCCCAGAAGACCTCCTTGCGGCGCGCGTCCACGCAGGTGCAGATCAGGCGCCGCGTGTGTCGGACCGTGTAGGCGAGCACGTCGAGCGAGGACATACCCACGATCGGCACACCCAGCGACTGAGCTATCGCCTTCCCGGTCGCGACCCCCACACGGAGGCCGGTGAACAACCCTGGACCCAGGCCCACCGCGACGCCGTTGACCTGCCGCCATTCGAGGTTCGCATCGGACAGCAGCCGCTCGATCGCAGGCACGACGACCTGGTCGTTGGTCTTCCCGCGCCCCAGCTGATAGCCCGCGACCAGCTCGGTGGACGACCCGATGGCCACCGACGTCTTGGGGGTGGAGGTCTCGATGCCGAGGACCAGCATCAGCCGGCTCCCTCGGCGCTCGCGGCCGCTCGGAGGCGGTCGGAGAGCTCGCGCATGCGGTCCTGCCATTGACCCATCGGCCGGAACTGCAGCACCCGGGTGTCGTCGTCGGTCTGGTCCCAGGCGAACTCGACCTCGAGGTGGTCGGTGGGGATGAGCGGCCCCGCCTTCTCTCCCCACTCGAAGACCGAGACCCAGGGGGGCTCCATCATCTGCTCGAGCCCGAGGTCGGCGATCTCGTGGAGGGTGTCGCACCTGTACAGGTCCACGTGCAGGAGCGGGTACCGGCCCTCGTAGACGCGCATCAGCGTGAAGCTGGGCGAGGTCGCCCTCGTATCCACGCCGAGCCCCCGCGCCAGCCCCTGGATGAAGGTCGTCTTGCCCGTCCCGAGACCGCCCGTCAGGAGCAGGACCTCGCCGGGCAGGACGAGCTGGCCCAGCTCGTGTCCGAGCGAGCGGGTCTCGTCGGCCGACCGCGTGCGGACGGTGAGGTAGGGCAGGCGCATCCGGCCAAGACTACGATGCCCGGCCGGTCGCGGCTACAGGGCGGTGGTCTCGAACAGGCCGAGCTGCTGCGGATCGGGAGGTGTGGGAGCCGGGAGCTCGTCCAGGACGCGCCGCACCTCGTACAGGTCGGTCTCGAGACCGCGCATGGCGGCTCCGCCCCTGAGCGCGGCCGCGGGGTGGAAGGTGGGGATCAGGACCGCCCATCCGAACGGATAGCGCTGCCCTCGCAGGCGGGTGATCCCGGTCTGCGTGTTCAACAGCAGCTTCGACGCGAAGTTCCCGAGGGTCACCACGACCCGGGGGCGGATCAGCTTGAGCTGCTGACGCAGATGGGGACGGCACGCCTCGATCTCGTCGGGCAGAGGGTCGCGATTGCCGGGCGGCCGGCACTTGAGCGTGTTCGCGATGTACACGTCGGACCGATCGAGCCCCACGCGCTCCCGGAGGAGCTTCGTCAGCAGCTGTCCGGCCGCGCCGACGAACGGCTCCCCCTGCTTGTCCTCGTGGAACCCGGGGGCCTCGCCGACGAACATGAGGTCGGCCTGCGGGTTGCCCACGCCGAATACGGCTCGCGTCCGCTGACCACCCAGCGGACAGGCGCGGCACGCCTCTACGGCCCGGGCCAGCTCGGCGAGCCGGGCCTCGACGTCTGTGCGCGTCATCGTGTGCGTCTCCACGTCCCCTCCTTCCCCTCAGCGCGAGGCTGTCACGAGGGACCGACACGGGCGACGCTTCGCCGGATCGCCTCGGCGACGGCCGCGGCGCCCATCTCGCCGACGACCCACGCGGGCGCCTCCAGGCGACCTGTGGCGGCGGCGAACACGACATCACCGTCGAAGGGCGTGTGCGCGGGGCGCACGGCCCGGACGACCCCCGCGTCCGACATGGCGGCCACGTGTCCGAGGGCGGACCTGTCGAACCGGGCGTTCGTCGCGACGACCGTCAGGACCGTCGACCGTCCGGAGGGAGCCTCCCACGTCGCGCCGGGTCCGGCCCCCGTGGCGGCCAGCGGCTCACCCCGCTCGTCGTAGACGTCGCCGACGGCGTTGCACGCCACGAGCGCCCCCACTACCAGCTCGCCGTCGGAGAGCGAAGCCGTCCCGATCCCGGCCGGGCGCGCGTGGCTGACGCCCGCCCACTTCCCGACCGTGGCTCCCGTGCCGGCCCCCAC
>DATLFR010000227.1 GCA_035540895.1 Actinomycetota bacterium
GGACAGGAGCGCGCACAGGTTCGTCTGCGCCGCGTCGGCGTTGGCGGCCTGGGAGCCGAGCGCCGGGGCCAGCCTCCGCTTCGCCCGGGCGAGCACCGGCATGACGACGAGCGACACGGACGCCACGACGATCCCCACGATGCTCGCCTCGGGCGCGCTCGCGGTCACGAGGTCGCGGACCGCCTCGAACCCCACGTACCCGGCCAGCACCCAGAAGCTGATGGCGATGGCGCGCGTGGCCAGACGGTCGCTCGGCTGCTTGCAGTCATCGTGGCGCTCCTGGTGCAGCCGCCAGGCGAGGATGAGCGCCGCCGACACCTCGATGGATGAGTCGAGCCCGAATCCGATCAGGCTGACCGAGCCGGCCGCGAAGCCGGCAGCGAGGCTGACGACCGCCTCGGTGACGTTGTAGCCGATCGTCACCTTGTTGAGGAGCTTCGCGCGCCGGACGGCCGCCGGCCGGTCGATGGACAGGGTCTGGGTGCTCATCGAGGGCGATCCTACCCCGCACCCGGACCCGTCGGGCAGGGGTCGGCTGCGTCTAACGTGTGGGCGTGGATCGTGCGGCCACCACCCCGGCATGAGGCGCCCCCGGACCCTCTACGCGGACAGCCCGGGGGGCAAGATCGCCTACCAGGTCGTGGGCGACGGCCCGGTCGACCTCTACTTCTACGCGACCGGCGCCTGGCAGCTGGACATGGTGTGGGACAACCCTCTCAGCGAGAGGTTCGTCCGGCGTCTGGCCTCCTTCTCCCGGCTCATCATGCTCAACCCGCGCGGGTGCTCCCTCTCCGACCCCATCTCGATCGGGGAGCCGCCGACCATGGAGGAGTGGTCGTCGGACCTGCTGTACGTGCTCGACGCGGTCGGCGTCGAACGCGCCGTGCAGGTCGCGGTGAGCGATATCGGGATCCCGGCCCTCCTGTTCGCCGCGACGTACCCGGAGCGGATCTCGGCGCTCGTCCTCGTCAACGCCTACGCCCGGCTCACCCGGGCCGACGACTACCCGTGGGGCTACCCGCGGGAGGTCGCCGAGCGCGTGACCGACCTCGTCGTCGCCACCCATGGGACGGGCGAGGCCCTGCGACGGCTGGCGCCGGAGCTCGCGGACGACGAAGCGTTCCGGGATTGGTACGCGCGGTTCGAGCGGGCGACGATGCCGCCGGCGACCATGCGCGTGGTGCGCCGCATCATGACCGACATCGACCTGCGCGGACTGCTGCCGTCGATCCGTTGCCCGACGCTGGTGATCTCGCACACGCAGGACCCCTACATCCGGTCGGGCCACGGCCGCCACCTCGCCCAGCACATCCCCTCGGCGACCTACGTCGAGCGGGACGTCCCCTGGGGGATCGTGTGGCTGCACGACACCGACTGGTTGGTCGAGGAGATACACGGGTTCCTGACCGGCTCCCGCGGGCTCCCCGACCCGGACGACCGCGTCCTGGCCACGGTCCTGATGACGGACATCGTCGGCTCGACGAAGGCGGCCGCCGAGATGGGGGACAGGCGGTGGCGCGAGCTGCTCGACCGCCACGACGCGGTCGTCCGCCGCGAGGTTGAGCGGTTCCGGGGGCGTCCGGTGAAGTGGACGGGCGACGGCGTCCTCGCCACCTTCGACGGTCCGGCCCGGGCGATCAGGTGCGCGCTCTCGCTGCGCGAGGCGGTGAGGCAGCTAGGCATCGAGATCTACACGGGGTTGCACACCGGTGAGGTCGAGCAGCGGGGGGACGACGTCGGAGGGATAGCGGTGGCGATCGCGCAGAGGGTCATGTCCGAGGCCTCTCCCGGGGAGGTGCTCGTATCCGGGGCCGTGCCGCCGCTCGTGGCCGGGTCCGGCATCGAGTTCGCCGACCGGGGCCTGCGCGAGCTGAAGGGGGTCCCGGGGGAGTGGCGGCTGTTCGCGGTGGGGTAGACGGCTGCGCGTCGGTCGTGCTGTCCTCTGGGCACGCCGAGTGAGGAGGTCGCCGTGTCCATGCTGCCCGTGCCCGAGGAGCGCATCCCGATCGTGTGGCAGAACACGGTCGTCGATATCGAACCGACCAGCCGCTACGGTCCGAAGGGCACCCCGGACACCGCGACCATCAACACGTCGATGCTCCTCGACGTCCGGTCGGGGGGGCGGGTCCAGTTCCTGGCTCCCGGGCACTACGAGCGGGACGCCGCGGCCGGGCTGGGAGGGGAACCGGCCTCGGAGTCGCCGGAGGTGGTCGAGTCCGGACAGGCCGCCTTCCGCGACCTGCTCGCCCGGTTCGCCGAGATGCGCCGGGCGCAGACGGAGGCGGCGGACAGGCTGCTCGGCAAGGTGCGCCGGTTCCACCGGTTCAGCCTCGAGCTGGGCGAGGGACACCGCATCGTCCGCTACTTCGCCCGGCTCCCGATCATCGAGGAAGAGGACGGGAGCTACCGGTTCTCAGCCGTCTACCCGCTCGAGTTCGCGGAGCTGGCCAAGGGGGGAGACTTCAGCGTCGTCGTCCTGCTCCCCCGCACCGCCCGCGGCTACGAGGACGCGCCGACCTACGACGTGAAGCTCACCGAGACCTCGCGGGAGCCGGCGCCGACGGTCTTCGGGGACGGGGACCGCGAGTCTCTCGGGGAGCGGGTCGCGGTGAGCTGGTACTGGCGCGCGGACCCCACGCTCGAGGTCCGGTACGTCTACGTGAGCTAGGGACGCAGGGCGGCCAGGACGTCCTGCGTCGGGGTGGACGCCCCCTCGTCCCACGGCTGCGCGAACCCGTCCCCGAGGGCCGTCCGGACCCGGTCGACCCGGGCCAGGTGGTCGCCGGTCTCCGACGGCGCGAGCGGCATGCCGAGGCGACGGCGCTCGGCGTCGGCGTGTCCGTACAGGTAGGCAGCCAGCCGGGGGTCGTCCACCAGGTGGGTCGCCGCCAGGCCCTCCAGCGCCGCCACGACGCCTGCCGCGTGGCTGATGGCGGCGAAGGTGGAGACCGCCTCGATGAGCACCTCCCGGGCGTCGGACTCCCGGCCCGCGTCGAGCTCGAGCCAGCCGCGCTCGAGCATGGTGGCCGCGGCGATCGGCGCGACGCCGCGGGGAGCGGAGAGGGAGAGGGCCTCATCGAGCGCCGACCGGGCCTCGGCCGCGCGTCCGAGCCTGCGCAGGACGTTGCCGATCACGTACTGGGCCGCCGCGACCCCGACCGGGTCGCCCAGCTCCCGGTCGATGGCGAGCGCCTCCCGGAAACTGGCCAGCGCTTCGTCGAGCTCGCCGGCCGCCTCGTGCAGCCGTCCGACGCCCTCGACGGCCGCCGACTCGAGCCTGCGCTCGCCGAGCGAGCGGGCGAGGTCCAGGCACCTCTCGTAGAGCGCGCGAGCCTCGGCGTGCCGGCCCCGGGCGTGCTCCGTGGCGGCGAGCCCGAACAGGAGCCCCCCGCCCGGCGGGAGCCCCCGTGCCTCGAGCGCGCCGAGCGCCTCCGTGTACAGCTCCCGCGCCCGGTCGTCGTCGCCGCGCATACGCGCCACGGAGGCGAGCCCTTCGAGCGCGTCGGCTTCCGACGCCGCCGCGCCCGCGGCGCGGGCGAGCTCTAGCGCGCGGGCGAACCCCTCCTCGGCCCGGTCGGCGCGGCCGGAGGCGCGGTCTATCTGCGCCTCCCGCAGCGCGGCCGCCGCGAGCCCCGCGCGGTCCTCGCCGAACGCCGCGGCGGCCAGGGCAGCCGCCTCCCGCGCCGCCTCGTGGTCGCCCTGGGCCTGCGCGACGGCCGAGAGGGCGACGAGCCCCCGGCCCCGCTCCTCGGGGGCCGCGTCGGTTGCGTCGCGGAAGCGCTCGAGCCACGTCCTCGCCTCGGTCCAGTGCCCGCGCGCCAACCAGAACCGGTGCACGTGGGTGCTCAGGACGAGGCCGGTCCGGGCCGCGCCGGCCGAGTCGGCGTGGTCGAGCGCAGAGCGGATCTCGTCCTGGATCGGCTCGAGGGCGTCGAAGGCCGTGGCCAGGTCCCGGACCTCGATCGCTGTCGCGGCCGCGCGGGCCTCCCCGGCGCACCAGGCCAGGTGGCGGTCGCGCGTCTCGTCGGCGTCGCCCGAGTCGCGGAGCTTCTCGGACGCGTACGCGCGCAGCGTCTCGAGCATGCGGAACCTCGTCACCGGACCGGACCGGTCGGCGTGCACGAGCGACCGCTCCACCAGCCTCGCCACCCCGTCGAGGACGTCGTCGTCGCCGCAGACGCGCTCGGCCCACTCGAGCGTGAAGGGGGAGGCGAAGACCGACAACCTGGCGAAGAGGCGGCGGTCCGGCTCGTCGAGCAGGTCGTAGGACCAGTCCACCGCGGCCCTCAGGGAGCGGGTGCGGGCAGGGGCGGTCCGGGGTCCGACGAGCAGGCGGAAGCGGTCCGCCAGTCGGGCGTCGATCTCCTCCGCCGACAGCACGCGCACGCGCGATGCGGCGAGCTCTATAGCCAGGGGGACGCCGTCCAGACGCGCGACGATGTCCGCGATGGCCTGCGTCCGGCCGTCCGGGTCGAACTCGGGATCGACGAGACGGGCCCTGTCCACGAAGAGGCGGTAGGCGTCGGAGGCGGTCGGGTCGGCATCGGACGGGAGCCCGAGCGGCTGCACCTCGATCACCGTCTCCCCGGCGATGCCCAGGTCCTGGCGGCTCGTCGCGAGGAGGTGGACCCCGCGGGCGCCGTCCAGGAGCTGCGCGGCCACGTCGGTCGCGGCGTCCAGCACGTGTTCGCAGTTGTCGAGGACGACGAAGGAGGGCTCGTCTCCCAGTCGCGCGGTCACCGCCTCGGAGAGGGTCGTCCCGGCTCCCTCGGGGGTGTGGGTGGCGGAGGCGACGGCCGCCCACACGAGGGCGGGGTCGGTCAGCGCGGACAGGTCGACCATCCAGACGCCCCCCGGGTAGCGGTCGGGCGTGCGCACGGACACCTCCACCGCCAGCCGTGTCTTCCCGATCCCGCCCGGACCCGTCAGCGTCACGAGCCGCGAGCGCTCCAACGCCGCGGCGACCGAGGCGATCCGCGACTCCGGACCGACGAAGGAGGTGAGCCTGGCCGGCAGCGCGGACACGTCGGGAGAGCGCAGCGGCGGGAAGTCGCGCGGGAGGTCGGGGTGGTCGAGCTGCCACACGCGCTCGGACCCGGTGATCCCCGCCAGCCGATGGGAGCCGAGGTCGGTCAGCGCGCAGCCTCCCGGGAGCGCGTCGCGCACGAGGGCCGCCGTCGTCGAGGAGAGGATCGTCTGGCCTCCGTGCCCGAGGCCCCGGATGCGCGCGGCCCGGTTGGGAGCCGGTCCGTACCAATCGCCGTGCCGCTCGTACGCCTCACCCGTGTGCAGCCCCGCCCGCACCTTCAGCACCGCCGACGGGAGCCAGGGTTCGCGGGCGAGCGCCAACTGCAGGTCGACGGCGGCCGCCACCGCGTCGGCCGCAGACACGAACACGCTGAACGTGCTGTCGCCCTCTCCCCGCGGCTTCACCAGCTCCCCGGCATGTCGGGCGACCGCGCCGCCCACGAGCTCGTCGTGCCGGGCGAGCGCGTGCGACATCGCCTCCGGGTCGCCCTCCCAGAGCCGGGTCGAGCCCTCGACGTCGGTGAGCAGGAACGTGACGGTCGCGGTCGTCGGCACACGCACCTCCTGCGTGAACGCTACGCCAGCCCGGGGCGATCGTTTGACACGCGGGCCGCTGCCTGTGTATATCAACTATCGATACATCGTCAGTCGATAGAGAGGTGCCGGTGCGCCGCGAGCCCGAGGACGTGACCCCGCTCCCCTCGGCGTCGTTCCACGTCTTGCTCGCCCTCGTGGACCGGCCCCGACACGGCTACGCCGTGATGCAGGAGGTGGAGCGGCTCAGCGACGGAGCGGTCCGGATGGGCCCAGGGACCGTGTACACCACGATCAAGCGCCTCCTGGACGGCGGGCTGATAGAGGAGGTCCAAGGTCCGGACCCCGCCGACCCCCGACGACGCTCCTACCGGGCCACCGCGCTCGGAGAGCGCGTCTGCCGGGCTGAGGTGCACAGGCTGGCCGGGCTGATCCAGCGGTCGGTGCTTGGCCGCCTGGCCCCGGGGTTCGAGGTCTGATGCGCCTGTACCGGTTCTTGATGCTGGCCTACCCTCGCTCGTTCCGGGATCGGTTCGGCGAGGAGATGCTCCTGGATCTCGAGGAGGCCCGCCGGGAGATGGGGCCGAGGATCTGGACCAGGACGCTCACGGAGCTCGTGACCGTTGCGCCACGAGCGAGATGGGAGGAAGGCATGGTGAAGACGAAGCTGATCGCCGGGGTGTTCCTGTTGCTGATCGCGGGTGGGGGAACGATGCTCGTCACCGGGTTGGGTCCCGACATCCGGTCGGCGTTCGTTCCGTTGCTGATCCTGGCCGGCCTGGTCGCCCTGATGGGCATCGCGGCCGCCACGAGCCGGGCCGGCGCGGAGCGCACGTACGCGGTGGAGGGGCGGCGTTGGTGGTGGATCCCTGCTGGGCTCCTGGGGCTGCTCCAGGTCGCGATGGGTGTCGGTCAGTTCATCGACGATCCGAGCTCCTCCAACCTCGGCGCCCTCGTCCTGTTCGTGCTGTTCGGCGGGCTGATCCTCGGTGGCATGTCGGTGCAGAACAGGGTCGCCGGGAACTGGATGATCGCAGCCGGTGCGCTGCCCATGCTCCCGTTCGTCTGGATGGTCGGGCCTCCGGTCCTGGCCCTCGTGACGATCGTGATGGCGGTGTCCGACAACCTCCGCGCCGCGAGGCGTGCTCCTGCCATCTGAGGCGTTCTCGGGGTTCCCGACACCGCGTCGGAACTTCGCTCAAGCGGTGCATGCTGCACCGGTCCGGGGTATCCAGGTAGGAAGCGCGGGGCAGGCGCGGGTCACGCAGCGACTCTGGAGGGACGCATGCGGACCAGGACCATCGCACTCCTCGCGGCCCTCGTGGCCGCCACCTTCGTCGGCCCCCACGCGGGGGCGTCGAACGACCCGTTCCTCGCCCAGCAGTGGGCGCTCGGCAAGATCGGCGCCTCGCAGGCCTGGTCGAAGTCGACCGGCTCCGGCATCACGATCGCGATCGTGGACACCGGCATCGACCTCAGGCACGAGGACCTCGCCGCCAACGTCGTGACTGGGACGAGCGTGATCAAGTGCGGCAAGAACGCGAAGAACTGCAACACCACGGGCCAGGACGACCAGGGCCACGGCACCCACGTCGCCGGCATCGCCGCCGCGGTGACCGGCAACGGCACGGGGGTGGCCGGGGTTGCCCCGAACGCGAAGCTCATGCCGGTGAAGGTGCTCGACGCAGCCGGGGAGGGCTCGGTCGAAAACATCGCAGCCGGCATCCGGTACGCCGCGGACAAGGGAGCCAAGGTGATCAACCTGTCGCTCGGCGTGATGTCCGGCGTCTCGCAGGTGGGCACGGTCGTCGGCTGGTGGAAGCCGATCGACGACGCGATCACCCACGCGTGGAGCAGGGGAGCGGTGGTCGTCGTGGCCGCCGGCAACGACTCCTTCCCGCTCTGCGCCGAGCCGGCCGCCCACGCCCGCGCGATCTGCGTCGGTGCGACCGACCCGAACGACGCCGTGGCCAGCTACTCCAACACCGGGGACGTGGACGTGACCGCGCCCGGTGGGTTCGGCTCGGTCTTCTGCGAGCACCCGCAGATGGACATCCTCTCGACCATGTGGGCCGGTTCCGCCTACGACTGCGGGCGCAACGGGTACGAGACCCTGGCCGGGACCTCGATGGCAGCACCGCACGTCGCGGGCGTGGCGGCGCTCGTGATGTCCAAGGGGCTGACGAACGCGCAGACCGTCGAGCGCATCTACGCGACCGCCGACGACCTCGGCGCGCCCGGCTGGGACCCCGTCTACGGGTACGGCCGTATCAACGCGAACCGCGCCGTGAGCTGACCCGCTCTCTGGGGGCCCCGTCCGCCGGGCGGGGCCCCCACTCCTCCACCCACCTCGCGATCTCCCTGACGACGCCGTCCAGCGCCTGACCGCGCTCGGTCAGGTGGTACTCGATCCGGACGGGCGTGTCCGCGATCACCTCCCGCCGGACGAGGCCCTCCGCCTCCAGCTCCTTCAAGCGCTCGGACAGCAGTCTGTCGCTCATGCCCGGGATCTGCGTCCTGAGCTCCCCGAACCTCGTCGCCCCGCCCATGAGGGCACGCAGGATCGCTCCGGTCCATCGCCGGCCGATGATCTCGATCGCGGACTGGAACCGGTCGCAGAAGACGGGGAGCGGGGGCTGCGTCCTGGGCATGCACCGATCGTATCCCAGCCGGGGGGTTGCGAGTAAGCAACTTATGCGGAACAATCGACTTATCAAAAAGTAGTAACCCTAAGGAGGGTAAGGAGATGGAAGCTGGTCTGCTCATCCTGAGGCTCGTTCTGGCGGCGGTGTTCGTCGCCCACGGGACCCAGAAGCTGTTCGGTTGGTTCGGTGGTTACGGCCTGCAAGGGACCGGTGGGTGGTTGTCCAGCCTCGGGTTCCGGGGCGGGCGCGCAGCCGCCGCGATGTCCGGGGGAGCCGAGACGCTGGGTGGCATCCTGCTCGGTCTGGGGCTCCTCACCCCGGTGGGCGCGGCGGCCGCCGTCGGCGTCATGGTCACCGCGATCGTCTCGGTGCACCTGGGGAGCGGGTTCTTCAACGGCTCGGGCGGTTACGAGTTCAACCTCACCCTCGCCGCGGCCGCCGCGGCGCTGGGGTTCACCGGTCCCGGCAGGTGGTCGGCGGACGCCCTGCTGGGCTGGGGTCTGTCCGGACCGGGTTGGGGCACCGCTGCGGTCGTGGTCGGTCTGGCGGGTGCGGCGGTCATCCTGGGCGCTCGGCGTGAGCCGGCCGTCCAGACCGAAGCGGTCGAGGAGCAGAGCCAGGCCGCCGCCTAGTCCTGTGGTCGGGAGCGGGGCGCCCCCCGGCGCGTCCCGCTCCCACCCCGGGCAGGGGATGGGGCCTCCACGGCGAAGGACACCCCGGGTGCGCTCGACGTGACGCGCCCGCGCGCCGATCCCAGGGGAGGGAGGCTGCATGCGCCACTGGAACCGTCCCGTCCGTGCCCTGCTCGTCGTCCTGATGGTCCTCGGGTCCACCGCCGTGGCCCGGGCCTCCGAGCCCGGCGAGCCCCTGCGCATCCAGGTCCTGTCGAACCGGGCCGACCTCGTGTCCGGGGGCGACGCCCTCGTCGAGATCGTCCTGCCGCAGGACGCCGACCCGGCGGCCGTCACCGCCGAGGTGGACGGGCGCGACGTGACCGGCGCGTTCGCCGTCCGGCCCGACGGTCGTTACTTCGGCCTCGTCGACGGGCTGGCGCTGGGCGAGAACGTCCTGACCGCCGGGCTCCCGGACGGACGGGCGGCCCGCATCACGATCACGAACCAGGGGATCGGGGGCCCGATCTTCGCCGGCCCGCAGATCCAGCCTTGGCGCTGCATCGGAGCGTCGCGGGACGCCCAGTGCAACCGCGACCCCGTCTTCGAGTGGCGCTACAAGCGGACGAGCGGCGGCTCCCTGGCCGCCTACGACCCGAACAACCCGCCGCCCGACGTCGCGACCACGACGACCGACGAGGGGAAGACCGTCCCGTTCGTCGTCCGGATCGAGCGCGGGGTGATAGACCGCGACGAGTACAGGATCGCCGTGCTCTACGACCCCTCCAAGCCGTGGGAGCCGTGGGCTCCCCAGGACGGGTTCAACGGCAAGCTCGTCATCACCCACGGCGCGTCGTGCGACACCCACTACCAGATGGCGTCCGCCCCGGACGTGCTGAACGAGACGGCGCTCGGCCGCGGGTTCGCGGTCATGTCCCACGCGCTGAACAACGCCGGACACAACTGCAACATCGTCACCCAGGCCGAGTCGATGATCATGACGAAGGAGCACCTCGTCGAGAACTACGGCGAGCTGCGCTACACGATCGGGACCGGGTGCTCGGGCGGCGCGCTCGTCCAGTACCAGGTGGCCAACGCCTACCCGGGCCTGTACCAGGGCATCCTCCCGCAGTGCAGCTACCCGGACGCCTGGTCGTCCGCGATGCAGTACGAGGACTACCACCTGCTCCGCGACTACTTCGAGGCTCCCCACCGTTGGGAGCCGGGGGTCGCGTGGGGGCCGGCCGAGATGGCGGCCGTCAACGGCCACCCGAACCCCTCGAACCCGATCACGTTCACGACGGTGATCCCCGACTCCGGACGCCCGAACCGGCCGTGCGCGGGCGTCCCCTCCGAGCAGCTCTACCACCCGCAGAACAATCCGAACGGGGTGCGCTGCACCTTCTGGGACTACATGGTCAACGTGTTCGGACGTGACCCAGAGTCGGGCCTGGCGGTGGGCCCGTGGGACAACAGCGGCGTGCAGTACGGACTGCGCAGCCTCATGACCGGGAGGCTCTCGCCCGCTCACTTCGTGGACATCAACTCGAAGATCGGTGGACGTGACTTCGACCACAACTGGGTGCCCGAACGGGTCGAGGCCCCGGTGAGCGCGGTCGCGGCCGCCTACCGCAGCGGCGCCATCAACGACGCCAACAACCTCGACGAGGTGGCGATGATCGACCTGCGCGGGCCCGACCCCGGCGCCTTCCACGACGTCTACCGGACGTACGCGCTCCGCGCCCGACTCGAGCGCGAGTACGGCACGGCCGAGCACCAGGTGCTGTGGCGCGGCTTCGTGCCGCTGCTCGGCGACGCGAACTTCGTGAGCCAGGGCATCCTCGCGATGGACCGGTGGCTCGCCGCGGTCGAGGCCGATGGGTCGGACATCCCCCTGTCGGAGAAGATCCTGAAGCACCGCGCGCGGTCCGGTGGCGACCGGTGCACGAACGGCGCGGGGACCGACCTCCCGGCGCGCATCTGCGACGTCGTCGTGGAGAGCTACACGACCCCGCGCATCGAGGCGGGGATGCCGTTCACCGACGACGTGATGAAGTGCGTAAAGAAGCCGCTCCGCCGATCGGACTACTTCCCGATCCAGTTCACGCCCGAGCAGTGGACGCGCCTGCAGGCCACCTTCCCGGACGGGGTCTGCGACTACTCGAAGCCAGGGGTCGGACAGGCCGACTCGGTGGCCTGGCAGACGTACCAGGACGCATCGGGAGCCGTCGTCTACGGCGGGACGGCGCTCGGGCCCCCGCCCGCATCGGAGCCGTTCTCGCGCTGATCGTCCGAGGGTCCGGGGGCCTCAGGTCCCCGGACCCTTCAGTGCCCGTGGGGCGCCGCGCCCTCGGCGTGGGCGTGGGTCTCGGGCTGCGGTGTCGAGGCGACCCCGGTAGGCCGGACCGCATCCGCGGCCGCAGGTAGCACCGGCTCGTGACCGTGCGGCTCGGCGTGGCCGTGCGCTGGGACACCGACCGCCCCCGTGGCCACGACGGCCGCCAGGGCCAGCGCGCCGAGGGCGGCCAACGGACGCGCGGTCGCCCGCCGAGGCACCGCGCTCCGTGCTCGGCCCGTCCGCAGCCACAGAACCAGGCCGGCTGCGGTGATCACCTGCGCGGCCGAAGCCACGGCGTCGGCGGGCCCGACCGGCTCGACCACGCCCGGGGGGACGCCGATCGTCCGGGAGACGACCCAGACGGCCAGCACGCCCACGCTGAGGGCGATACCCGCCAGTGCGCTGCGTCGGGAGGGGGCGAACCCCACCGCGAACGCGAGCACCCCCTGGGCCAGTGCGACGACCATGAAGAACGCCCCGACGACGATCGACTCCCGGACGTGCACCGGCATCATCGCCAGGTGGACCCCGGACGCGATCGCTGCCCCTCCCGCGGCCACGTTGGCCGCGATGTCCGGACCGTTCTGCTTGCGCATGGTCGTTCTCCTTAGGGGAGTGACGGTGGAGGGCCCGGGGGGGGACCCTCCACCGTCCTTCCTCGCTCAGGCCTGGTAGCCGAGGTAGCTGTCCAGGGCCTTCGTGAGCTGGTCGACGTGCGACTGCAGGAGTCCGGACACTGCGTCGGCCTTCAGGCCGGCGTCCTTGTCCAGGCCCGTTCCCTCTGAGAGGAACTTGCCGAACGACTCCTTGTACTGGCCGAGCTCGTTGAGCGCCGCTTCGCGCTTGGCGTCGTCGTCGCTCGCGGTGCCGACGGTGAAGTCCACGAACATCCGGATGTGGTCGCTCCACTGCTTGTTGAACGCATCGGCGGCTTCCGCCCCGTAGACGCTGCCGATGACCTTGGTCAGGTCGTCGGTGTTCTGGGACAGGGCAGCCCCGATGGCCTCGAAGTCAGCGCTGCCGGTGGCTCCCTTCTGCATCGCGAAGACGGCCAGCCACGCGTGCTCGCCGAGCAGACGGTCCAGCGTGAGACGCGTGTCGGCGGCGCCGGCGGTCGTGTCCCCGAGGTTCTTCTGCTTCGCGATCGCGGCGGAGAGCCCGTCGCCGGTCATGAACATGTGCGCGTACGCCTCACGGATCTGGGCGTAGGTCGCCGTGTAGTCCTTGGCCTTGTAGGTGTCCAGGGCCTTCGTGAGCTGGTCCACGTGCGACTGCAGCAGCGCTGCCACGTCGTCTGCCTTCAGGCCTGCGGCCTTGTCCAGACCCGTGCCCTCGGACAGGAACCTGCCGAAGGACTGCTTGTACTGGCCGAGCTCCCGCAGGGCGCCCTCACGCTTAGCCTGGTCACCGCTGGCGGTGCCGACCGTGAAGTCCACGAACATGCGGATGTGGTCGGACCACTGCTTGTTGAAGGCGTTGCCCGCTTCCTCGCCGTACACCGAGGTGATGGTCGCGGTCAGGTCCTCCGTGTTGCCGTTGAGGGCCTCCGCGGCCGCCTCGAAGTCGGGAGCCCCGTCGAGGCCCTTCTGCATGGCGAACGCCGCGAGGACCGCGTGCTCGCCGAGCTGACGGCCGAGCGTGGCCCGCGTGTCGATCGCCGGGCTGGAGACCTCACCGAGGTTCTTCTGCTTGGCGATCGCGCCGGCGAGACCGTCCGCCGTCTCGAACATGTGGTGGTACGACTCCCGGACCTGACTGTACGTCTGCTGGTAGTCAGGCTCGGACGGCTGCTGCTCGGAGCTCTGTTGGGAGTCTCCCTGCGCACCGGTCCCTGCGTTGTTGGAGCCGCAGGCCGCGCCGACCACTGCCACCAGGGTCATCGCGACCGCGAACTTCCAGGGTGCTTTCCTTCTCATGCTTCCTCCTCGTTCGTCCGACGGGCGCGGGGCGCGGCCGTCGTCATGCCGTCACGCGGACAGTGCCGTTCATGACGTTGTGCCTGGTGCAGAAGTACGTGAACGTGCCGGGCTCCGTGAACCGATGCGTCACGGTCGAGCCCTTCTTCTCGAGCTCGAGGTCGAACAGACCGTCTGCTTGGTTCTGCCGTCCCTCGAAGCTCCCGGAGGTCACCGTGTGCAGGACCGTGTCCTCGTTCGTCCACTGGACCGTGTCCCCGGCGGCGACCTCGATCTCCGCGGGGTCGTACTTGAACTCGACGACCCGTACGGACATCGCCGGATCCGACGCGCCCGCGGGCGCGGACGTCTCCGACCCGGCCGCAGGCGCGGACGTCTCGCGCGTTGGGCCGGTGGAGCCGCTCCCGCAGGCGACGGTCCCGATGGCGACGGCCGCCAAGGCCGCGACCAGACGGAGCCGGCCCGAGCGGTGCTTGGTTGGTGCTTCCTGTGTTCTCACGACCTGCATCCGCTGCCCTCCCCCCGTCCGGATTGGACCGGATCGCGGAGGGGCCGCGCGCGAGCGCGGCGGGCAGGCGACTAGGTCGCGACGAGGATGGGGTCGGTCGTCGGCTGACGGGAGCCGCGAGCGGGCTCGACCGTCACGGCGAAAGCGTCCCCGCGCCGGGGCATGTCCATCACGACAGCGACCCGGCCCCCGCGCGGACGGAAGGTCTCCATCGGGACGGGCGTCCCGTCGGTGAGGGTCCACAGCTGATAGGCGCGGTCCGCCCCCGGGTCGGGGACCTCGTCGAGGGCGAGGGCGACCCGGTCGTCGGCGATGTAGAGCCGACCCCGGGCGGGGAACTCCCCGGAGCTCTCGAAGGTGACCTGCTGCTGGGCGCGGGCGACCAGCGCGGCGAACTCGGCGTCCCGGGACCGCTCCCGCATGAACGCGACACCCATGATCCCGACGGCCAGGAGGGCGACCGCCGCCACGGCGGCGAGGGTCCGGACGAGTGGGGCGGCCACGATCCGCGACCGGGGGACCGAGTCCATGATCCGGTCCATCAGGTCCTCGGGGAACGACGGGGTGTCCGGGAGCACGGCGAGCTCGGCCGCCGTGTCTTCCAGCACCTCCGCCTCGTGCGCGCAGTCCTCGCACTCCTCGAGGTGGCGGGCGACCTTGACGCGCTCGGCGGGGGAGACGGCGTTTAGCGCGTAGGCGCCCAGCAGCGTTCGGACCTCGTCGTGAGTCCTCATCCTCGTCCCACCTCCACCCCTTCGGCCTCCATGAGGCCCCGCAGCGTGATCAGCCCGTCGCGCAGGCGCGACTTCGCGGTTCCCTCCGGGATCCCGAGCCGCTCCGCGACCTGACGGTAGGTCAGCCCCCCGAAGTAGGCGAGCTGGATGGCCTCCCGCTGCGCCGGGGTGAGTTGGTCGAGAGCCCTGCGCACCCGGTCCCTACGGTCCATGACCCATCCATGCTCCTCTGGATCCGTCGAGGGCGCCGGGTCGGGAACGTGCTCCGCGAGCCGGACCGCCGACGCCTCCCGTCGGATCGCGTCCACCGCCTTGTGATGCACGAGGGTGAAGACCCACTGCCGCGCGCCGCCGCGCCGGGTGTCGAACCGTCCGGCCCGCATCCAGACCTCGGCGAACGCCTCCTGGACCGCCTCCTCGGCCAGCTCCCGGTTGTTGGTGATCCGGTAGGCCAGACCGAGGGCCTGCGGGCCGAGCCGGTGGACGAGGGACCGGAACGAATCCCGGTCTCCCCGGCCGATGCTCTCGACCAGCGTTGCCTCTTCACCGCGCATCTATGAGGTATCCGCCACGGGGCTCCCTTTCGGATGGGAGGTTGCATACCCACTCTTTGGGGCATCACCTACCCATCCAGCCGCGGGCGCTGTGCGGATACCGGTATGAGCCGGTGCACGGCGACGACAAGGAGGGCAGGCATGCAAGGAACGCTCAACCAGAAGGTCGGCACCATCTTCGGTGCCGTGTATCTGCTGATCGGACTACTAGGTTTCGTGGTGACCGGGTTCGACGGCTTCGCATCACAGGAAGGGAACCTGCTCATCGCGTTCGAGGTGAACCCCCTGCACAACCTGGTTCACCTGGCCATCGGTGCGGCCCTCGTGGGAGCCGCCCGCGCCGGACACGACTCGGCGCGCACGATGAACACCGTGGTCGGCGCGACCTACCTGCTCGTCGGGATCGTCGGCTTCTTCATGCTCGACTCCGACGCGAACATCCTCGCGCTGAACCAGGCGGACAACTTCCTGCACCTGGCGTCGGCCGCGGTCCTGCTCGCGGTGGGTCTGCGCAAGGAGGAGCCGGTCGCCGCGAGGCGATAACGAACCCCCCCCCCAACAGCGGCCGGGCGGGCCCACCGACCCGCGGCATCCCGCCCGTCCGGCCGCTTGGGTAGCGCGGCGGCATCCGCCGTCGCAGCCGACCCCGGGGCCCGTCTCCCCGACGCGCGACGGCAGATCGCGCCACATGCGGCGTCCTCCGCCGTCGCAGCCCGAACCGCCGCGTCAGGCGCCCTACGCGCCGGCGGATGACGCCACTCCCGAGCTCCGGAACTCGCAGGGCCAGGACATGTCCCGGTGGTCGAGCCCGGCTCCCTCGATCCGCTTCGATGCCATCGGTCTGATCGCGCCTGCGCGCCAGCCCGTCGTCGACCACGGGACCTACTCGCTGATCGTCCGCCCCGCCGCCGGGGAGGGGATGAGCGTGCTGCCCCCGGGCAACGGACGGGCCGACCGCGCGGCGGACATCGCCCTCAACACGGCGGACGGCTCGTTCCCGCGCCACTTCACCGACCAGCTCGAGCTGTACCGGAACTTCGAGTTCAAGCCGATGCGGCAACATGACTACGAGGCGACGGCAGAGCGTTCGGAGACGCTCGTATACGTAGCCGCGCGCGCTTGAGGCACGAGATCAGGAGGCACCCATGGCGGACGTGAACCCGACCCCGGAGGAGTACACGGGGGTCATCCCTTACCTCTGCATCGACGGAGCGGCGGAGGCGATCGATTTCTACACGGAGGTCTTCGGGGCCAGGGAGCGGTCCAGGATGCCGTGGACCGACGGCCGGATCGGCCACGCGGAGATCGAGCTGGGCGGCTCTGTGGTCATGCTGGCCGACGAGTTCCCGGACGCCGGCATCCGGGGCCCCCTCGCCATCGGCGGCTCCCCCGTGACGCTGAGCCTGTACGTCCAGGACGTGGACGCGGTCCACGCGAAGGCGGTCGAGCGGGGGGCGACCTCGCTCTCCGCTCCCGAGGACCAGTTCTACGGGGACCGGTCCTGCCGGATCCAGGACCCCTTCGGACACGTCTGGAGCATCGCCACCCACGTGGAGGACGTCGCGCCCGAGGAGATGCAGCGCCGCGCCGCCGAGGCGATGGGAGGGCCGTAACCCGGCGGCGCGTTCCTGGACCCGCCCGTCCGGGTATGTGACCCGCATGTCCCTACGGCCCCCGGTTCCGGCGTGAGCGAGCGTCCCGCGCCCCGTGTCCCGCGCGTCCTCGAGCGGGCGGCGGCTGTGGCGTGGCGGGTCCTGCTCGTGGGCGCGGCCCTGGTCGTGCTCGGCCTCTTCCTGAAGAAGCTGACCGTGCTCGTCCTGGCGCTGTTCGCGTCGCTCCTGACGATGACCGTCCTCGCGCCCCTCGCCCAATGGCTGCGGAGGCGGGGCTGGCCGAAGCTGGCCGCCGCCTGGGGAGCGTACGGCGCCGGGCTCCTGGTCCTGATCGTGGCCGCCGTCCTGGTCGTCCCCCCGTTCCTCGCCCAGGTCGGCGACTTCTCCGACGCCATCCGCGAGGCGATCCGGGAGGCCCGGAGCTGGCTGCGGACGGGCGTGCTGGGCCTGTCACCCGAGGTCGTGCAGGAGGCCGCGGACGAGGGAGCCCAGAACATCCGCGGCCAGGCCGGGACGCTGCTCGGGGGAGTTCTGGCCGGGACCCGGGTGATCGTCGAGGTGGTCGTCGCGCTCGTGCTCGCTTTCGTGCTGACCTTCTTCTTCCTGAAGGACTCGGACGAGATCACCGACGCAGCCCTCGGACTCGTCCCCCCGGACCGGCGCGACGAGTTCCGGGAGATCGGCTCCCGGGTGTGGACATCGGTCTCCGGCTACGTCCGGGGGAGCGCGATGATCGGCCTGATCGACGCCACCCTGATCGGGATCGGGCTCATCCTGCTGGGCGTCCCCCTCGCCCTCCCCCTGATCCTCCTGACGTTCCTGGGCGCCTTCTTCCCGATCGTGGGGGCCTGGACGGCCGGCCTCGCCGCGGCGGGGATAGCCGCGGTGACCCTCGGGTGGCAGTCGGGGCTGATCGTGGCGGCCATCTCGTTCGGGGTCCAGCAGGTCGAGAGCAACGTGTTGGAGCCGCTCGTCCTGGGGCGGACGGTCGACCTCCACCCGGCCATGATCCTCGTCGTCCTGACGGCGGGCGGGATCCTCGGGGGGATCTTCGGGGCGCTGCTGGCCGTCCCCGTGTCGGCGTCCATCGCCTCGGTGATCGCGTACTACCGGGGCGAGCCCGCGCCGCAGAAGCGCAAGCGCGCCTCCGCGGCGAAGTAGGATCGAGGGGACATGGGGTCCCGCGCCGCCTTCTTCGACCTGGACCGGACCCTCATCCCGGGGTCCTCCCTTTTCCTGCTCGCCCGCGGCCTGTACGACCGGGACCTCTACCGCGTCTGGGACATCCTTCGCTTCGGCATGGGCCAGCTCTCGTTCCGGCTCTCCGGCGAGAGCGAGAAGGGACTCGAGCGGTCGCGCACCGGCGCCCTCGAGTTCGTCCAGGGCCGGACCGCCGAGGAGCTGAGGGCGATGGGACGCGAGATCGCCGAGGAGCGGATCCTGCCCCGCGTGTACGAGGGCATCACCCGGGTCATCGAGCAGCATCAGCACGCGGGGGACCTGACCTACCTGGCCACCGCGGCTCCCGTGGAGCTCGCCGGGGTGCTGGCGGACGCGCTGGGGATGTCCGGGACGGTGGCGACCGTGGGAGAGGTCGACGAGGACGGCCGGTACACCGGACGGTTGGTCGGCGACGTCGTCCACGGGCCGCGCAAGGCGGAGGCGGTCAGGGCGCTCGCCGAGGAGATGGACATCGACCTCTCGGAGTCGTACGCCTACTCCGACTCGATCAACGACCTGCCGCTCATGGAGTCGGTCGGTCACCCGATCGCGGTGAACCCCGACAGCGAGCTCCGGGTCGAGGCCCGCCGCCGCGGCTGGCCCGTCTACGAGCTGCGGACGAAGCGGCTCCCCATCCTGATCGGGATCCCGTCGGCGATCGTCGGGGTGGCGCTCTTCGGGGGAGGCGTCGCGGTGGGCGGCTGGCTCGGACGCAAGCGCGTCTACCGGGAGCTACGCGAGTTCGTCGGCGGTTAGGGGCTAGTAGCCCTTCACGCAGGTGACGCGGGAGCCGTCGCGGCGGGCGCCCGCCTCGTAGCCGTGGGGCGCCACGAGGTGCTGTCCGGGGGTGGGGCTGCGGACGCCGGAGAGGGTCCCGTAGACGTGGACCCCGTCCGAGCTCGCGTCGACGCTCACGTAGCTCGGCGGACCCTGGTCCTGGAAACCGGCGCCCACGGTCGTGCGTCCGGCGTCGAACCACAGGAGGACCGCTCCGGCGGCCACGGGTACGCGTTCGGGCTGTCCGGGGTCGCGCGACGGACACGCCGAGGCGCGACCGAACGGGACCGCGACCAGGGCCGCGACCGCTACCGTCAGGCACAGTGAGCGACGCATGGCTCGTTCTTCTCCGGCGCGGGGGGCACTCCTGCCTCGTTGCCCGGTTCGCATCGTTTGTCCCCCTGGGGGTGCGGGTAGGTCTCCGGCATGTTCAGCCACAACGGTTCGCGCAAGAGCAGGAAGAAGAGCGGCGGCAAGGGACGCGCGATCGCTGTCGTGCTGGGGTTCGCCGGCGTAGCCGGGGCCGTGGCCGCGGCGATCTCGCAGTGGCGGCACCGACACGACTCCGGTCGGGAGCAGCCCTACGAGGGCGAGGACATCGTGGAGCACGCCTCGATGACCTCCTTCCCGGCCAGCGACGCGCCCTCCTACTGACCTGGCCGCCCGGGCGCGGCTGTAGGAGACTGGGGCGTCCCCTGCGTCAGGAGGCGTGATGGCAGCGCGCGAGGAGATCTTCGAGCCAACCGTCGAGCAGACGTACGAGTTCTTCAAATACCTGCGCAGCGAGCACCGCGAGGCGTTCATCGACCTGCTCAACTCCATCCGCTTCGCCGAGCTGCGGGGAGCCGGTTACCTCTCCTACCTGGCCGAGGTGCTCGACGACCCCTCCATGATGGCCAAGATGACCAAGCACGCGGCCGACGAGGGCAAGCACGCCCACTTCGTGACGCTGATGATCCGGCGGGAGGGCGGCCAGCCCCGGAGCATGGTGCACCAGAACCTCTTCCGGGCGATGTCGGAGGCGCGGGGCCAGCGCGGCGACGGCGGCCCCCCGCTCGAGACCTGTCCGCCGCGCGAGGAGCTCGTCGAGGTGTTCGCCTCGATGCAGGCGATCGAGCGTTCCGCCAAGGGCGCGTTCCAGGCGTTCGAGAAGCTGTACGCGGACGACGAGGTGGTCCTCTCGATGGTGAAGGAGGTCCTGCGCGACGAGGAGTTCCACATCGGCTGGATCTCGAAGGTGCTCGACAGGTGGCGGGCCGACGGGCTCGGGGAGCAGGTCGACGACGCGCTCGAGCGCGGACGGCGCGCGCTCGCCGAGGCGAGGGACCGGTCGATCCGCGCTCAGATAGAACAGGCCACTGGAGCGGCGAGCTAGCCTGACCTGCGGTTCGGCTCCCGCCCGGTGGGGGCACACCACGGACGAAGGAGGAGATATGCGCGCCCGCAGGATGCTCACATTCCTCGTCGTGCCTCTGATGCTGGGTCTCGCCGCCTGCCGGGCGGAGCCCGAGGCGCCCGAGGACACCCCGACCCGTGTCGGTGCCGGTGCCGGTCCCGATCGCCGAGAAATCG
>DATLFR010000228.1 GCA_035540895.1 Actinomycetota bacterium
GCTGAAGGAGACGCCCCGTCGGGTGGCGGAGATGTACCGGGAGATCTTCGCCGGCCTGCACGAGGACCCGGAGGCCGTCGTGGATGCGGTCCTCGACGTCGGCCACGACGAGATGATCATGGTCCGCGACATCCCCCTCTATTCGACCTGCGAGCACCACCTCGTCCCGTTCAGCGGCCGGGCGCACGTCGCCTACGTCCCCGGCGAGGATGGTCGGATCACGGGGCTGTCGAAGCTCGCCCGGCTCGTCGACGTGCTCGCCCGCCGCCCCCAGGTCCAGGAGCGGCTGACGAGCGAGGTGGCAGAGGTGCTCGAGCGCGTCCTGAAGCCGCGCGGGGTCTTCGTTGTGATCGAGGCCGAGCACCTGTGCATGTCGATGCGCGGCGTCAAGAAGCCAGGCTCCGTGACCGTGACATCCGCGGTCCGCGGCGTGTTCAAGTCCGACGCCCGTACCAGGGCCGAGGCGATGGGCCTCATCCGCCGCGACGGCGCCTAAATCTGCTCCCGGTTCTGTCGCCCATCTTTGTGCACCTGCACGAAGGTCTGGAACGATGTGTCCGCGAATCCTTCGGGGTGATCGGGCCCGCCCTGCTGGCAACGCTCGTCCTCCTCTCCATGGCCGTCCCCGCCGTCGCCGGGCACCGGGAGCCGCCCCCTCCGCCAGAGGTCGACCGCCTGTATCTGCTCGGAGCCGCCACCGATTACCTCTACTGGGGCTCGGATCCCGACGACCCCGAACTGGACCAGCGGTCGATCGTGCGGCGGTGCGGTGAGTCCTGGGGCATCCCGGGTCGGTCCAAGCCCTGCCTCCATGGCAGCAGCGTGAGCGGCGAAAGCTCCTACGGGATCTTCTTCTTCCCGGCGACGAAGCTCGAGGGAGAGGGGCGCTGGCCGTACGGGTCGCCTCTGCGCTTCCACCTCGAGCTGGACGTCAGCTCTTTCCGTCCCTACACCGTGCACCTCTTCATCCAGCACGATTCCGCGCTCATCGAGTCCCCCCCTGCCCGGGAGGCTGCGCCGGGCGTGTACGAGGGGACGATCGATGACATCGGCGGGTTCAGGCCTGACCAGGTGACGCTGCTCGGGGTCAGGGTCATCACCGATTCGCCGCAGGTCACGATGGAGCTCGGCGCGCGCGGCGCTTCGTACGTCGACCTCCCGGGCCCGCTGCCGGCGCGCAACGTTCCCCAGCTCCGAGCAGAGGACACGCACGCGCCCGCGCCTTCGAGCTTCCGGACCACGGCTCGCGCCTTCACCTTCAATGATGAGCACTGGTCGACGTGGTCCTTCGAGGGCGACACGCGCCAGACACGGACGTTCGAGCTCGATATGGAGGAGGATGCGGTGGCGATCGTGGCGTGGGCTGAGCTCTGGCATACGCCGCTCGTCCACGACGCCTTCCGCGGCCGACCGCTCGACGTGTCGAAGCTCACCGATGGCGCCGGGCTCTCGGTCCGGCGGGAGGGAGAGGACGTCACCCACACGCCGGCCGCCTACCTCACCGAGGGAGGGCCGGCGGTCGCGAGCGGGAGGGTCGCCGCGGGACGTCTATCCATCGAGGTCGAGCCCGCATGGCAGGACGGCGACACGCCGTATCAGGTCCACCTCGTGGCGATCCACGGCGACCGGACGTTGCGGTCGATGCGGTGGACGCGCGCCGGCAAGAGCTACCTGCGAACGCCGCTCGCTGCCGGATGCGGCGCCGAGACCGTGCCCTTCCCGGTTCCGCCGGAGGTGACGACATTCGAGGTTGACCTCGACTGGGACAGCGAGGCCCTTACGATGCCCGGTTGGACCCTGTCGTTCGACCTCCCGACCGTCGGGTGGTTCCCGTGCAGCGAGAGCGGGACGGGCGACCGGGTCCGCTTCACCGTCCCGGGGCCGGACGTCTGGTACGTGGGCGCCACCCCGGCGTGGGATCGAACGATGGTGACGCTCGAGGACACGGTCTTCGACTACGAGGTCCGCTACACCCACACCGGCCCCCCTCCCCCAGAGGAGGACGAGGAGGAGGTCGTCGAACCGTAGGGCGGAAGCAGACCGGGCGGCGGCCGTTCCGCCACCTTCATTTGTGCAAGTGCACAGAGGGTTCGGCGCGCCTCGCGGGGAACACATCGGCAGGAGTTCCCGACGAAGGAGGCGTTCGTGAGGCGTGTTCCCCTGCTGATCCTGCCCGTGGTCCTGGTGGCGATGGCCGGGTCGGCCGCGGGCGCCGACGGAGCTTCCGCTCCACGGATCGCGATCGCGCAGACGCTCGCTCCTCCCGGCAGCCCCGATGACGGGGACCTCGCGGCGGCGCAGTCCCTCCTGAGGATCGAGCGGCAGCAGGAGAACCTCGATCCGACCGACCCGCTCCCCGGTCAGCGCTATCCCTGGCGGATCCCGCGGTCGGCGGTCGACCGCCCGGACGAGCGGACCGGTCGACTCCTCCACTTCGTGTACGTCGTGGCCTCGAACATGCCGGACGACCAGTTCGACGAGAAGGGGATCCTCGAGGACGCCGCGCGCTCGATGAACGTCTGGACGCGCCAGCAGACGAGCCCGTCGAAGCAGTGGCGCCTCGACACGTTCACGTTCCACTGGGACGACCCCGATACCGAGGAGATCGAGGAGACCCCGATCGAGGCGGTGGACGTCACGATGTTCCGGTCCTCACGACCGAGCGGAGACCTCGCCGATCTCTCGAACGTCGACGACGAGTTGATCTCGCGCGGTCTCAACCAGCCGAACAAGCGCTACCTGATCTACGTCGCCTCGAACGCCGGCGGCGTCTGCGGTGAGGCGTTCTGGACGTACGACCCGCGCCAAGACAACTTCGACGGGAAGTACTCGTCGGTCTACCTCTACAGCTCCTCGGGCTGTCGGGCCCGCCAGTTCGCTCCGAGCCCGACCCAGCCGTACTTCAGCGAATCGATCGCGATGCAGGAGATGCTCCACAACGACGGGCTGGTTCCCCCCGGCGCGCCGAACGGGTGCGGCCCGCTCGGCATCCCGTTCGGGCACGTCTGCAACCCCGCGCTGATCGCGACCCCGGCCCTCGACCCGAACTACAGCGACGTGCTGTACCCGTTCGTCGGTCTACCGCTCAACCAGAAGAAGCTCGACGAGGACAACCTGGACTACTACAAGACGCCCTACCCGCTGATCCGCGACCTCGAGAACGGCCTCTATCTCGAGGACGCCTGACCAGCGGTATCGCCGCCGGCGTTCGGCAGAGCGGGCTCACTGCTTGTCGCGCGTGAGAGGCTCGCACCGTAGCTCACTGCGGACCGGAGTGGCGTCGGGTGGAATGTCGAAGTCCACCTCGAGCGTCCCTGGGCTGAGGAGAAGGATGCTTCGTTCCCACTCGTCGAGAACGGTGCCGTCACTAGCGACCGCTGTCGCTTGGCAGTGCGCCGGACCCGCTTCCCCTTGACCCCGCCATCTGGCTCGGTAGCGGAC
>DATLFR010000229.1 GCA_035540895.1 Actinomycetota bacterium
CGCCTGGCTCTGGGGGTCGAACGACCGCGGACCCCGCCCGGGCGGGGTCCGCGGTCGTTCGACCCCCAGAGCCAGGCGGTCACGGTCGACGCACTCCTCACCCGGATCGAGGCGGTGGACGGACCGTTGATCGTGGCGGGCGACCTCAACATCTCCGACCGGCACCGCTTCTACAGGCACCTCCGAAGGCACCTGGGCGACGCCCACCGGGAC
Organism: Actinomycetota bacterium; assembly: GCA_035540895.1. Lineage (NCBI taxonomy): Bacteria > Bacillati > Actinomycetota > Actinomycetota bacterium. Next base: position 214 of record DATLFR010000229.1, read on the forward strand.
GCCGGGGCCGGGTTCGGCTTCACCTGGCGCGCCCCGCGGCCGTTCGTCCGCATCGACTACGTCCTGCGGTCCGACCACTGGGGGACAGGACGCTCCGAGACGGGGACGATCCCGGGCTCGGACCATCGCTACGTCTACGCCGACCTCGTCCTGCTGTAGGGGGTGCGGGTATGCCTCGACGCAACCGTCCACGACGCGAGGACCCGGAGCCCGTCCGCCGCGCGTACTCCACCGTCGCGATCGCCGCCCCGCCGGGTTGGCAGGCCCTGCGCCATCTCGGCGGGGAGCCGGGCCGCACGTACACGTGTCCCATGTGCCGGCTCGTCTTCCCGGCGACGATCGACCACGTCGTCGCCTGGCCCGCCGATACGCAGGGGGAACGGCGCCGGCACTGGCACCGGGCCTGCTGGGAACGCGCTCAGCGGGAGGGGATCGAGCGGTACCGCTGGGAGTAGGGGTCCCTCACGTCCGCCGGTACAGGTACGCGTAGGCCGACGTGCCACGCCTCGGCCCGGCCACGGGGGGGACCGGGCCTACGCGCGGCGTCAGGGCCGGGGAGCGATCGAAGGCGTCGCGCAGCCGGTCGCACCAACCGTGCATGAGCTGGAACCAGCGCAGCTCGTCGGGGTCGGGGACCGGCCACGGGCAGACGAGGACGACGCTCCCTCCCCGGGGCACCGCCGCGACGAGGGGAAGCACGGTGCGACGCCAGTCCGCGCTCGAGAGACGGGCGGACGCGTCGGTCCAGTCGACGACCGTCGGGTCGCCCACGCGTCCTAGGGGGGTGGCGAACGTGAGGCCCGGCCGCAGGTACCGGTACAGCACCGGGACCTGCTCGATCTGGGTGGAGACGACGAGGTCGCGTTCGCGCAGTCCGGGCGCGAGCTCGCGCGCGACCCGCTTCACGTTGCTCTTGCGATCCGGTCGGAACGATGACCCCGTCCCGGTGATGCGAGCCACCGGGTCGATCCACAGGAGCAGCACGAGCACAAGGACCGCCGCCCCGCGCAGGCCCCCGCGCTCGATCACCACCGCGGCCAGGACGACGAGCGGCCCGACGATCACCGCCGCGTAGCGTCCTGCCCAGGCCGGCGCGATCTGGGAGAAGGACCACGCCGTGAGGAGGGTCAGGCCGACCAAGACGAGCAGGAACCGCATCTGGACCCCGTCGCGTTCCTGGACGGAGAAGGCGCGGACGAGGGGGCGCGAGATGGCCAGGAGCACCAGCGCGAGCGCCTCGAGGCCCCCGAGCACGAACCCGGCCACGGACACCATCGCGTGCGGCGGTGGACGCCGTGACCACGGGGCCCCCGTATGGGCGGCCTGGTGGAGCAGGGACGGCACCCAGGGGAGGTACAGGACCGCTACCGCCGCGAGGGCCAGCCCCACCGACGCGAGGCGCTTCGGCTCCCGGCGACGCCACCCCAGGTGATAGACGGCCGCCCCGGCCGCCCCGGCGAGCAGGAAGGCCCCCCAGTTGTGCGTGTAGAGGAGGAGCGTGCCGGAGAGCGCGAACCCGACGAGCGGCAGATACCCATCGGTGAGGCAGGCGCGGGCGAGCGTCGTCGCGGCGACGAGGGCCAGCAGAGCGACGAGCGTGTACATCCGCGCCTCGGTCGAGTAGTGCCCGAGGAACGGGTTGAAGGCGGCGAGCACGGCGGCCACCCAGGCGACACGTTCGGAGAACATCGCCCTCGCGCAGAGGAATGCCGCGGGGATCGTCATCAGTCCGAGGGCCAACGAGAGGCCGCGAACCGCTGCGTCGGTAGACCCGGCGACCCCCATCCAAGCGTGCAGCAACAGGTAGTACAGGGGCGGGCTGCCATCGACCCGCAGCACCGCGGGGATCTCGGCCGGCGCGCGGGCGGCTATCCCGACGGATATCGCCTCGTCGATCCAGAACCAGGTGCGGAGTCCCTCGATCCTGAGCGCGGCTGATGCGGCGGCGAGGAGGAGGAGGCCTATGCAGGTGAGGACGGCGCGCCGCCAGGTCGCTCGGGCCACGGATCAACAGGATACGGTTCTGAAGCAGGTGAGGGTTCGGTCGCTTGGCACCTGGGCATCTACCCTGCCTCGGACCGGGTGGGGGCGTCGATCGGAGGGCTGACGATGAGCGAACAGGGGACGGGCGTCCGTCCCGAGGTCGTGGTGATCGGGGCGGGCCCAGCCGGCCTCACCGCCGCCTACCAGCTGGGAAAGGCGGGCCATACCTGCACGGTCATGGAGGCAGACGACGTGGTCGGCGGGATCAGCCGGACGGAGCACCGCGACGGATGGCGTTTCGACATCGGAGGCCATCGGTTCTTCACGAAGGTGAAGGCCGTCGAGGATCTCTGGCACGAGATCCTCCCCGACGAGGACTTCCTCCTGCGTCCGCGCATGAGTCGCATCTACTACAAGGGACGGTTCTTCGACTACCCCCTGAAGGCTTCGAACGCTCTGATCAACCTCGGCCCGATCGAGGCCGTCCGATGCCTGGCCTCCTACGCGTGGGCCCGGCTGCGCCCGCCGGCCGACCAGTCCAACTTCGAGGGCTGGACGACGGCCCGCTTCGGCTACCGGCTCTACCGGATCTTCTTCAAGACGTACACGGAGAAGGTGTGGGGGGTGCCGGCCACCGAGATACAGGCCGACTGGGCGGCCCAGCGGATCAAGAACCTCTCGTTGATGAAGGCGATCGTCAACGCCCTCCTGCCGAAGCGGAACCAGAAGACGATCACCACCCTCATCGAAGAGTTCCAGTACCCCAAGTACGGTCCGGGGATGATGTGGGAGAGGGCCCGGGAGCTGGTCGAGGGCCAGGGCAGCAAGGTCCTGATGCAGACCCGCGTCGCCGGTCTGCGACACGAAGGGGGCCGCTGCGTGGCGGTGGTCGCCGAGTCGGGGGACGGGACCCGCACGGAGTACCCGTGCACCCATGTCGTCTCGTCGATGCCGATCACGTCACTGCTGCTGTCGATGGACCCTCCGGTCCCCGACGAGGTCCGCCGAGCCGCCGAGGGTCTGTCCTACCGCGACTTCCTCACCGTGGCCCTCGTCGTCCCGCAGGAGGCCGGTTTCCCCGACAACTGGATCTACGTGCACGCGCCCGAGGTCAAGCTCGGGCGGATCCAGAACTTCGGGTCGTGGTCGCCGTACCTCGTGAAGGAGGGGCGGACGTGTCTCGGTCTCGAGTACTTCGTCAACGAGGGCGACGATCTCTGGAGCATGCCGGACGAGGAGCTCGTGGAGCTCGGGAAGCGCGAGCTCGCGAGGTTGAAGCTGGTCGACCCCGCCCAGGTGGAGGCCGGGTACGTGGTGCGGATGCCGAAGGCGTACCCGATGTACGACGGGTCCTACAAGCGCCACATCGCGGTGCTCAGGAGCTGGCTGGAGGAGAACACGCCAAACGTCTTCCCGGTCGGCCGCAACGGGATGCACAAGTACAACAACCAGGATCACTCCATGTACACGGCCATGCTCTCGGTCGAGAACATCCTCGGCGCGAGCCACGACATCTGGAGCGTCAACGTCGAGGCCGAGTACCACGAGGAGAAGGCGGCGGAGCCCGAGACGGCCGACGCCTGAGCGGGCGTCAGGCTGGGGCGAGGGTGATCGGGTTCGTGATCGCCTCTATCGCGGTCCCGCGCTGCAGCTGGAGGCGGTAGTTCCCGGGGACGGCCGCGGTGAAGGGGAGCACGAAGTCGTCTGTGGGGACCGGCACCGACAGGATGGGCACGCCCTCCAACATCACGTGCAGGGTGCGGGGCTGCGGGTTCGGGGCCGCTCCCATCACCCGGGCGGTGAAGGTCGCCGTCGTGGCGGCCAGCCGGTCGCCCATGATCGCCCTGGACGTTTCGGCCTCGGCCGAGAACCGCAGATCCGGACCGGACGGCGTGAAGAACTTCACGTAGGCGTGTCCCTTCCGCACCGCGTCGGCGATCCCCCGCTCGGACAGCTCCTGCGCGTACACGACCGTCGTCGCCTCTCCGATCGGTGACTGCGTGATCCCGCCGGGTGTCCGCCCGGCGTGGTGCGAGTCGCTCGCACCGACCGCGGTGACGCGGTAGCCGCGCGCCCGCAGCTCGTCCCACCACCGGATGGCGAGCGGCGTGAACGGGTTAGGTCCGAGCTCGTTGCCCCGGGGGTCCGGGGTGCCCGCCGGGCCCGTCTGCACCTCCATCGCGTCCACGAGGGACCAGTCCGTCTCGGCGTCGGGGTACTCCCAGGAACAGCCCCGGCAGAGGCTTCCGAACCCCGGCACCTTGGCCGGGAAGGTCGTCGGGTGGTTCACCTGGGTCAACCCGCCGGCGGCGCGGATGTCCGACAGGATCCGGCTCGCGGGCTGCGCCGTCCGGACGAGCCGCAGGCCTCCGGCTCCCAGCTCGTACACGGGTCCCGTGCGGTGGTCGACGTAGGTGACGCTCCCGTGGTTGTTCACATGCCCTCGGTAGGTGATCACCTCGGCCGACCTGATCACTAGCTTGTCCGGGTACTGCGCCTGGTAGGCGCCGATGGACCCCCACTGGCGGGTGCCCACGTAGTCGGAGAGCGTTATGAAGTCGAGCCCGGCCTCGTCGAAGGCGTAACCGAAGGCCTCCATCATCGAGGCGTCCTGGGGAGCCGAGTGTCGGGCGTGGACGTGCAGGTCGCCCTTGTACCAGCCTGGCTCGCTCCTGGCCGGGGTGACGTCGTACGCCGTCGGCTCGTAGGGGTCCACGAGGTCAGCGGCGCGATGGTCCCAGTAGACCTCGAGCCGCCACGAGACCGACCCGTCCGGGTCCCCCTCCTCCGGACCGGCGACCGACGCGACCCCGATCTCGGCCGCCCACTCGCCCGCCGGGACCGGTCCTGGGTTGAACCCCACCGTGGTCACGTCCGGACCGCCGAGGTCGTTACCCCGGGGGTTGATCAGCACGTCCGGACGGCTCGACCCTCCCCACCCCCGGAACCCGTCCGGCCCGAAGGACCCGACGGGTGAGCGACGGTCGTAGAGGCCCATGTCCAGCGTGTGCTTCAGCTGAGAGCTCAACGGCGTCGGGGGCTGGTCGTGGCAGAGCCGGACCCGGAGACGGGTCTGTCCCTCGGGAACGACGAACGGCACCATGACGTACGCGCCCTCGAGCGTCGTGTCGAACGTCCCCGAGAACGTCGCGTCGGGCGCCCCCTGAGGGGAGCCGGGGCACGGATGTGGGGCGGCCGCGTCGGCGGCCGGCAACAGGACCGCCAGCAGCACGACGCCGAGGACCGCATGGAGGACGCGCTTCACGACCGACCTCTTCGCGGCCCGCCGACCGCATCCTCCCGCGTCAGACGTCGAGGTCGGTCAGGCCCTCCTCGGTCACGCCCACGAGCGCGGCCATGTTCCCCTCGTTGTGACGGTTCTCGTACATCAGCTGGTGCGGCTCCCAGATGTTCTCGAACGTGAAGACGTCGCCCAGGGACGGGTCGATCTTCCCGGCCACCACCATGTCGTTGAACGCGTAGGACTGCTCGTCGTTGGCGAAGTGCGACCCCTGCAGCCGCTTCTGGCGCATCCACAGGTAGCGGAGGTCGACATCGGCGTTGTAGCCGGTCGTCCCGGCGCAGATCACGACCATCCCCCCCGTGTCGCAGACGAACATCGACGTGGGGACGGTCCCCTGTCCGGGGTGCTCGAAGACGATCCGCGGGCTGCGGCGCTCGCCGAGCACGTCCCAGACGGCCTTGCCGAACGCCCGGCATCCCTTCGACCACTCCGCGTAGGCGGCCTCGTCCTCCCAGTTGGGCATCCGGCCCCAGTGGTCGAAGTCCTTGCGGTTCACGTACCCGACGGCACCCAGCTTCTTGCAGAACTCTCCCCGCTCATCGGAGGAGACGACCGCAACCGGGATCCCGCCGAGCTCCCGGACGATCTGGATCGCCATCGACCCGAGCCCCCCGGACCCTCCCCAGATGAGGACCACGTCGCCCTCCTGCACGGTGTGGGGAGGCCATCCCATGAGCATCCGGTAGGCGGTGGCCCCGACCAGCGTGTAGGCCGCGGCCGCCTCCCAGGTCAGATGGGCGGGCTTCGGCATGCACTGGTGCGCCTGCACCTTGGTGAACTGAGCGAACGAGCCCCAGTTCGTCTCGTAACCCCAGATGCGATAGCTCGGGTGGAACATCGGGTCGGTGCCCGCCGGGACCTCGTGGACGTCCCACTCCCCGCAGTGGATCACCACGCGGTCGCCCACCTTCACGTTCGTCACGTTCTCACCGACCTTCCACACGATGCCGGACGCGTCCGAACCGCCGATGTGGAAGTCGTCCGGCTCCCCGAACCGGGCGTGCACCTTGCAGACGTCCACCGGGATCCCCAGCGACGCCCAGACGTTGTTGTAGTTGATCCCGGCGGCCGCGACCCAGACCAGGGCGTCGTCCGGCCCGACCTCGGGCACGTCGATCTGCTCGACCTTGAACCCGTCCTTCGGCTCCCCGAACCTCTCGGGCCGGATCACCTGGGCCCACATCCTCCGGGGCACCTCGCCCAGCGGCGGGACCTCGCCGATGTCGTAGATCTCGCGGGTCATCGTGGCTCCTTCGTGCGTGGAACCACGACGCTACCCGTCGCGGGAGGGCCGGTGCTAGGCGAGCTCGGGCTCGTCGGTCTCGCGGACCGCTTCCTCCTCCGCGGAGAGTCCGGACGCGTCGCCGCTCAGGGAGCCGTACGCCTGGCCGTCGCCGGCCGGGGCGTCGACGAGCCGGTCGGTGGAGTCCCGGCTGGAGTCGGTAGCTCCCTCTTCGCGGCGCAGACGCTGGCCGTGCGGTTCGCCGTGCGCCTGCTCGAGGGCGGTCGTCCCCCAGGAGTTGGCCGCCTTCGGCTGCTCGCCCGGCGCGATGATCCCCTCTTCCTTCACGCCGATGCTCTCCTTCTGGGGCGGGTCGCCCTGCGCGAAGTCGGGGATCCCGGCGTCCTCGGAGCTCGCTGTCTGTTCACGGATGTGGTCCGTGTGCCTCGGGTCTGTGCTCATGGGGGCCGGGTACCCGCCCCCGGTGACGCCGAAACTCGCAGCTCGGCCGCGACCATGCCCGCGAGGATGAACGCCGCCCCGATCCATCCCCGCGCCGTCAGGCGGTCCCCCAGCACGGCGAAACCGAACAGCGCCGCGAAGACGGGCTCCATCGTGAGGATCACCGCGGTGCGGGTGGGCGAGATCCGCGACTGCGCCCAGGTCTGCGCCGCGAACGCGAACGCGGTCGCGCCGAGCCCGGTGAGCAGGAGCGCGAACCAGATCTGCCCTCCCGACACGCCCTCGACGCGGGCCGTCGGCAGCAGGACGACGAACAGCACCGTGCACACCGCGAGCTGGACGACGGTGAGCGCCCGGACATCCGCCCCCGGGGCGAACCGGCCCAGCGCGACGACGTGCAGCGCGAACATCACCGCGCACCCCAGCACGATGGCGTCGCCTCGCCGGAAGGCGGGGAGGCCGGGTGCCGTCTGGAGGCTGAGCAGGACGAGCCCCGTCGTGGCCAGCGCGACACCCACGAGCGCGGGAGCGGTAGGCGGACGCCGTAGGAACAGCGCCGCGAGCGCCGGCGTGAACACCACGAACAGACCGGTCACGAGCGCCGCGTTCGTCGCGGTCGTGTGCTGGAGCCCGACGGTCTGGAAGATGTAGCCGGCCCCCAGGGCCAGACCGGCCAGCGCTCCGGGGCGCACCGATCCCCGCACCCGTGGTCGCCAGAGCAGGGCGAGGACCCCCGTGCCGATCGCGAACCTGATGGCCAGGAACTGGACCGGCGGGATCTGCTCCACCGCCTGCTTCACGACCACGAAGGTGGAGCCCCACAGGGCGCAGGCCGCGACGAGGGCGGCGGTGGGGAGGAGCATGGCGGGGAGCGTAGCGCACGCGCGTCACGCTCCCCGCCGGGAGCTCAGGAGACCGTAGCCGTGATCGAGTAGGTCTTGGAGGTCGACCCGGAGTAGACGTAGACCCCCACGTACCACCAGTCGGCCGCCGGCCCCTGTAGGGTGCACGACTCGCTCGCGGAGCCGGTGTAGGGACGGCAGTCGAAGGCGGTTGGCGTCGGCTTGGCCGCGCGGCGGACGTACAGGTCGAGGTCGGGGTTGCAGCCCAGCAGCGCGCACGACGGACCCGCCAGGTCCACCTTCAACTGCTTGGCTCCCGCGGGCACCTGCACCTTGTAGAACCTCCACGTCCCCGAGGCGCCGTTCGTGTCCGACCTCGGGGCTCCGCTCGTCAGGGTGGGGGTCGAGGGGTCCGGGTCGCTCGAGACCGTGATCTGCCTGGACGTGCTCGCTCGGGCGCCGCCGTTGTCGGTCACCGTGAGCGAGACCGTGTACGTCCCCGCCGCCGCGTAGGCCTTCGAAGGAGCGGCCGACGTGGCGGTCGTCCCGTCCCCGAAGGTCCACGACCGCGAGGCGATGGTGCCGTCCGCGTCGGTGCTCGTATCGGTGAACGAGCAGGTGAGTCCCGTGCACGAGTTGGTGAAGGAGGCCGTGGGAGCCGAGTTCGCCGGCGGCGTCGACGAGATGAACGCCGAGTACAGGAGCCGGTTCGGCGATCCGGACCCGGCCGACGTCACCTTGCCCGTGGTGGCGGCGTCCCTGATGGCCGTGGCCACCGCGGACGGCGACGCGCCGCGGTTGACGCTCAGGTACTGGGCGGCCACCCCGGCCACGTGGGGCGCCGCCATCGACGTCCCGCTCATGGTGGCGGTAGCCGTGTCGTTGGAGTGGCCGGCGGACCTGACGCTCACACCGGGCGCGAACAGGTCGAGGCACGTCCCGAAGTTGGACCAGGAGGCCTTCCGGTCGCCCGAGTCGGTCGCCCCTACCGTCACCCCTTCGCCGACCCGGGCGGGTGAGGACGTGCAGGCGTCCTGCGGGCTGCCGAGGGAGTCGCCGTTGCCCGCGGCCAGGACGTACGTGATCCCGTCCGCGATCGAGTTGCGCACGGCCGTGTCGAGCGAGCTGGACGCACCGCCCCCCAGGCTCATGTTCGCGACCGCCGGCTCCCCGGACAGGTGGTCCTTCGTCACCCAGTCGATCCCGGCGATGACGCCGGAGGTGCTCCCGCTCCCGCTGCAGTCGAGCACCTTCACCGCCACGAGCGTCACCTGCTTGGCCACTCCGTGGGTGGTGCCCCCGACTGTCCCGGCCACGTGGGTGCCGTGCCCGTGGCAGTCGCTCGCGTCGTTGTTGCCGTTGACGGCGTTGCGGCCGTGCACGGCCCTCGGGGCGAGGTCGGTGTGGGTGATGCGGATCCCGGTGTCGAGCACGTAGGCCTTCACCGCCGTCCCGGTCGCCGTGTAGCTGTAGGCGGAGTTGAGGGGCAGGTCACGCTGGTCGATCCGGTCCAGGCCCCAGGGCGGCGAGCCCTGCGTCACGCGCAGCCGGACCACCGCGTCCTCCTCCACCCGGGAGACGAGGGGGTCGGCCGCCAGCGCCCGGGCCACGCGATCGGATGCCGCGACCGTGAAGCCGGACAGGGCGTGCGTGTACACGACCCTCACCGCGCCGCCGTGGCGGTCGGTGAGACGACGGGCCGCGGCCGCGACGTCGCCGGCGCCCGCCCGCAGGGTGACGATGTACCGCCCGCCCACCGGTTCGGCCGCTCGGACCACCCCGTCCCGAGCCGCTGCGGGCGTCGGGACGACGGTCAGGACGGCGGATGCGGCTAGCACGGCGATCAGGATCCGGCGCATGGGTCCCCCTGGGCAGCGTTCGACGTGGGCCCGGCTCCCGGGCTCACCTCTAGAACGCGCGGGTTCACGCGACCCGTCGCCCGGAACTAGAGGCCGAGCGCCGCGCCCTCCGCCCGTGGGTCGCTCGCCGCGACGTACCCGTGGGGGGTGACCTCGATGGCGTGGGCGTGCCCCATCCATCGGGAGTACGGCGGGTCGGTATGCACGCGGTGTCCGAGCGCGGCGAGCCCCTCCTTGACCTCATCGGGGAAGCGGTCCTCGATCCGGATCGACCAGTCCGCCGGGGAGACGACCCAGCGGGGCGCGTTAACGGCCTGCTGCGGGTCGAGCCCGTCGATCACGACGCGGACCAACAGCTGCAGGTGGGTCTGCGCCTGGCCGTCACCGCCCATCGTCCCGAAGACGAGCCAGGGCCGGCCGTCCCGGAAGGCCATGGCCGGGATGAGCGTGTGCATCGTGCGCTTCCGGGGACCGATGGCGTTGGGGTGGCCGAGGTCGAGCGAGAAGAAGGACCCGCGGTTGTGCAGGTTCAGCCCCCAGTCCCGGACGTGGACCCCGGACCCGAACCCCATGTAGTTCGACTGGATCAGGCTGACGAGCATCCCGTTCGCGTCGGCCGCGCACATGTAGGCCGTCCCGCCCGTCGCCGCCCGCCCCGGGGCCGGGGTGCCGGCGCGGGTCGGGTCGATCTCGTCTCGGCGTCGGGAGATCCACCCGTCCGAGAGGAGCTCCCCCGCGCCGATGGTCATGTGCTCGGGGTCCGTCACGTGGGCGTCACGGTCGGACAGGGCCAGCTTGACCGCCTCGATCAGCACGTGCTCCCGGCCAGTCGAACCCGCCGGCGGCAGGTCGACCCCGTCGGCGATGCGCAGCGCCTCGAGGGCCGTCACCCCCTGCGTGTTCGGAGGCATCTCGCACACCTCGAGGTCGCGGAAGGGCCCCCGGAGCGGCTCGACCCAGTCGCCGGTGTGGGAGGCCAGGTCCTCGATCGACATCAGGCCGCCGAGCGTGTCCGAGATGGCGGCGGCGATCTCCCCCTCGTAGAAGGGGTCCGGCCCGTGCTGGGAGAGGGTCTCTATCGTGCGGGCGAGCGCGGGCTGGCGCAGGACGGCTCCCGGCTCGGCGTAGACCTCGCGCCAGGCGGACGCGTACGGATCGGTGAACGCGTGCGCAGCGTCCTCGATGGCCCGGACGGCTCCCGGGGTGAGCGGGAACCCGTCGTGGGCGTACCGGGTCGCCTCGCCCGCGAGCTCGGCGAACGACATGGACCCGAACCTGCTGAGCAGGTCGAACCACCCCCGGACCGCCCCCGGGACGGTCACGGTGTGCGACCCGAAGGTGGGCATCCGCTCGGCTCCCACCCTCTGCGGCGTTGCCGATGCCGGGGCGCGTCCGGACCCGTTGTACGCGTGGAGCTCGCCGTCCCAGACCATCGCGAACAGGTCCCCCCCGTAGCCGCACAGGTATGGGGCCACCACCCCCAGGGCCAGGTTGACGGCGACGGCGGCGTCCATCGCGTTGCCGCCGCGGGCGAGCACGGAGAGCCCGGCTCCCGAGGCCAGGTAATGAGGCGAAGCGACGCAGCCGGTCGGGAACCGGCGCGCGCTCACGCGTCCGGCTCCGCGTCGTAAGCGGCCTTGACGCCCTCGGCTATCTCCCTCGCCTGTTCGATCTTCGCATCGTCGACGTAGAGTCGCGTCCCCCATTCGCCGATGAAGAGCGCCTTGCCTATGGCGCCGGCCTGCTTGTACGTCCAGGCGATGCCGGCGTCGTGCAGCGCCCCGGCGATCTCGTTGGCCAGCTCGTCGGTGAACTGGCCGAGGTAGACGGTGCGTAGGGGGCCGGGCATGAGCGGATGGTACCGAGGGTGCCGTGGACATGCCCGACCCGTGCCTTCACACTTGGGCAGGAGGTGCGGATGGCCGGCGTGGTCACGATCGTCTTCACCGACGTCGTCGGGTCCACGGAGCTGCTCCAGCGGCTGGGCGACGACGCGATGGAGCCCGTCCGCCGCGACCACTTCGCGGTGTTGAGGGAGTGCGTCCGGACGCATGGGGGCGAGGAGGTCAAGAGCGTCGGGGACGGCCTGATGGCCGTCTTCCCCTCGACGGTCGAGGCCGTTTCGTGCGCGATCAGGGTTCAGCAGGAGACGCATAAGCGGCGTCGGGCGCCGTCACCGCTCGAGGTGCGTATCGGGCTCCACGTGGGCGAGCCCATCATCGACGGCGACGACTACTACGGGACGGCCGTCGTAGTCGCGAGACGGCTGTGCGATGCGGCCGCGCCCGGACAGATCCTAGCCTCCCACCTCGTGCACGGGCTCGTCGGCACCCGGGCCGGCTTCAGGTTCAACGACCTCGGCCCCCTGGAGCTCAAGGGCCTGGGCCAGCCCGTGCCGGCCTGCGAGGTGCGGTGGGAGGCGGAACGCGACGCGATCCCCCTGCCCGGCCCGCTGGCCCTGCGCGATCCGACGCCCTTCGTCGGCCGAGAGGCCGAACTGGACTCGCTGCGCTTGGCCGCGAAGCGAACGGAGGAGGGACGTCCGCACCTGGTCACGCTCGGGGGGGAGCCCGGGATCGGCAAGACGAGGCTCGCCGCGGAGTTCGTGGCCGAGCAGCACGCGGCGGGATGGAACGTCCTCTTCGGGCGCAGTGACGAGCAGGCGCTCACGCCGTACCAGCCGTTCGTGGAGGCTCTGAACGCGTGGGCGATGGCGGTGGGTCCGGAGGCGGCGATGTCGGCGGCCGGAGCGCAGGCGCCGGAGCTGGCGCGGTTGGTCCCGGCGCTGGGCGAGCCGGCGCGCGGGCTCGAGTCCGACCGGTACCGGCTGTTCGAGGCGGTGGCGACCCTCATCTCCAAGGCAGCCGCGGACGCGCCGATGGTGGTCGTCCTCGACGACCTGCACTGGGCGGATCATCCCAGCCTCCTCCTGCTGCGTCATCTCCTGCGGACGACGCGGCCGACCCCGAGCCTCTTCATCGCGACGTACCGGGAGACCGAGCTCGCCCGCACCCATCCCCTCGCGCAGACGCTCGCGGCGCTGCGCCGCGAGTCGCACGTCGAGAGGATCTCGCTCCGCGGGCTCACGGCCGACCAGGTGACCGAGCTCCTGGCTGCCGCGGCGGGGCACGACGTCGGGGCCCGCGGACGCAAGCTCGCGCACGAGATCTGGCACGCGACGGAGGGCAACCCGTTCTTCATCGAGTCGATACTCCGCCACCTCGTCGACAGCGGACGCATCTTCATGCGCGACGGGCTGTGGACGTACGACGAGGAGGTGTCCCACCTCGGGATCCCGGAGGGGGTCAAGGAGGTCATCGGGCAGCGCCTGTCTGGGCTCGGAGCGGATGCGAATGACGTGCTGCGGGCGGCGGCCGTCCTCGGCCGGGAGTTCGGGTACGACGTCCTGGTGCGCGTCGCCGCACGAAGCGCCGACGAGACCCTGGAAGCGCTGGATGAGGCGCTCGCCGCGCAGCTGGTGGCCGAGGTCCCGGGGGAGAGCGAGGCGACGTACTCGTTCACGCACGCGCTCATCCGGCAGACCCTGTACGAGGAGCTGCACCTCGCGCGGAAGCAGCGGATGCACCTGAAGGCCGCGGAGGCGATCGAGGGCATCCACGCCCGTGACCTCGACACGCACCTGCCGGCGCTCGCGATCCACTACAGGGTGGCCGGGACGGCCGCGGCCGGCAAGGCGATCTCCTACTCCGTGGAAGCGGGCCTCCAGGCCCTCTCGCTCTTCGCGTACGAGGAGGCGGCGGCACACTGGGAGGCCGCGCTCGAGCTGATGGAGGACGCCGGGAGCCCCGATGAGGAGGTGACACGGCTCCGAGAGCGCCTGGCGGATCTCCTCTTCCTAGCCGGGATCGACTACGACCGCAGCGAGGCTCACATGACGGAGGCGCTGCGCTCGTACGAGCGGCTCGGAGATCGTTACCGCGCCGCTCAGGTCCACTCGAAGCTCGGACGCAGCCTCACCACCTTCCCCGACCGCATGGATATCCGCCGCGGGATCGAGCACTTCGAGGCTGCGCGACCGGGACTCGGTGGAGCTGGAGGCGCGTCGCTCATCCACCTGAACCTCGGGCTCGCGAATGCCCACCTGTGGTCGGCCCGTTACCCGGAAGGGGCGGACGCCGCGTCCGCGGCGCTCGAGTCGGCCTCGACCACCGGCAACGTCCCAGCCATGGCCCTGGCGCGCGCCCTCCTAGGCTGGTTCCGCTTCAACATGGGGGCGGTCTCTGAAGGCCTGAGGCTGCTCGAGGTCGCGTGGGAGGAGGCGGACGCCGTCAACCACACCTTCTCGGCGTTCTCCGCAGCCTGGATGCGAGGCGTGGCCGCCCAGTGGCTCAACGACCCACTTGACGAGGTGGCGTGGACGGAGCGGGAGCTGGCGAAGCCTCGTATGGCCGAGGCGGGGGTCCTGCGGCGGATGCTGGAGATCTCCCTGGGCTACGCCGGCTTCATCAGAGGGGACATCGCCGCGGTTCGGGCCGTCCCTCAGCCCGACCCGATGCTGCGCGGCCTCGACCTCGTCCTGGAGGGCGACGTCGACACGTGGATCCGTAGGCACTCCGGCCTCGGTGCGGAGCTCGAAGCCGACGGCAACAGGCTGATGCTCGGGGGCTGGAACTTCTGGATGGGTTACATCTCCCGATGGTCCGGCGACGCCGCGTCCGCGATCGACTTCCTCCGGCGAGGGTTGGCGATCCAGCAGGAGGGCGGGCTCCGCGTTCTCACGATATCGACGTCATCCCTCCTCGTCGTCCAGCTCTCGCTGGCCGGCGCCTTGGACGAGGCCAGGGCGACGCTCGCTGCCCACGCGCCGGAAGGGGATGCCCTCCGGGGACTCGCGGGATGGACCCGGTTAGCCCAGGCGATGGTCGCATCGGGGTCCGAGGACCGAGGGGCCGCGGATGCGGCCTTCGCCGCGGCGGCCGACGTCTTCTCCCGGTACGGCCTCCGCCCCCCCCACGCGGAGACGCTGTACCGGTGGGGGTCGGACCTCTTGCGAGCGGGCGACGAGAGAGCAGGCACCGAGAAGCTCGACCTCGCCGCGGACGTCTACCGTTCGTACGGCGCCGGTGACTTCTGGCTCTCACTCGTGGACCGGGCTCGGCCGCGCTGAGGGATCAGCCGGCGTAGCGGGTGCCCGAGAGCGCCTTCAGCTTGTCCAGCGGGTGCTCCGCCTCGATCCACCGGGTCGTCCCCGACTGGGACCTCATCACCATCGAGTGCGTGTAGGCGCGGCCCCCGCGGTACCGGACGCCGCGCAGCAGCCGACCGTCGGTGATGCCGGTCGCGGCGAAGAACACGTTGTCGGACCGGACCAGGTCGTCGGTGTCGAGGACCCGGTCCAGGTCGTAGCCCGCCTCGACGGCCTCCGACCGCTCCCGGTCGTTGCGCGGGTAGAGCTTGCCGAGCAGCCTGCCGCCCAGGCACTTGACCGCGCAGGCCGCGATCACGCCCTCCGGCGTCCCACCGATCCCGAGGAGCATGTGGACACCGGTGGCGGGGTTGGCCGCGTTGATCGCCCCGGCGACGTCCCCGTCCGTGATCAGCAGGACCCGGGCTCCCATGCGTCGCACGGACGCGATCAGGTCCTCGTGGCGGGGGCGGTCCAGGATGGTGACGACCACGTCCTCGGGCTTGATGCCCAGCTCACGGGCGACGCGCATCACGTTCTCCTCGGCCGGGGCGTCCAGGTCGACCGCGTCGGCGGCCTCGGCTCCCACGGCGAGCTTGTCCATGTAGACGCAGGGACCCGGGTCGAACATCGTTCCGCGTTCGGACACGGCGACGACCGCGAGCGCGTTCCCCTGTCCGCGGGAGGTGAGCCCGGTGCCGTCGATCGGGTCCACGGCCACGTCCACGTCGGGAGCCTGGCCGTCCCCGACCTCCTCGCCGTTGTAGAGCATGGGGGCTTCGTCCTTCTCGCCCTCCCCGATCACGACGACCCCGTTCATCGGGACGGTGGAGAGCATGAGACGCATCGCGTCGACGGCGGCCTGGTCGGCCGCCTCCTTGTCCCCGCGGCCAACCCAGCGTCCTGCTCCGAGGGCAGCGGCCTCCGTGACGCGGACGAGCTCGAGCGCGAGGTTGCGGTCCGGGGCTCGGGAGTCGGTGTCGAGTTCCACGTGATCCTCCTGGTATAGGTCTCGCGCGTCAGCGTATGCCTGCGCCCGAGGGTCGGTCCACGACGCGGCTACCTGGCGTCGCCACGCCCGATGAGCCCTCCGAACTCGCGGCCGCCCCACGGGAGCCGGGCGGACAGGACCCAGGCGCGTCCGGGAGGGAGCTGGCCGCGCAGGTCGGACACCCCCACGCGCCGGGAGGTCCACGACCCGCCCGACCAAGGAGCGGGCCGCCGCAGCGACTCCTCGCGCCTGAGGACCTCCCTCACCGCCGCCAGCACGGCCTCCCGATCCTCGGGGGACGGCTCCGGCGAGATCCGGAAGTCGAGCTCGCTCACAGCGGGATGTTCCCGTGCTTGCGCTGCGGGAGCGACTCCCGCTTCGTACGCAGCATCTCGAGGGAGCGGGCGAGCTTGAACCTCGTCTCGTGTGGCTCTATCACCTCGTCCACGTACCCGCGCTCCGCGGCCACCCACGGGTTCACGAACCGCTCCGTGTACTCCGACACGAGTTCGCGACGCTTCTCGTCAGGATCCTCGGCGGCGGCGATGTCGCGCCGGTAGATCAGGTTCACGGCGGGCTCTGCTCCCATGACCGCGAACTCCGCGGTGGGCCAGGCGAACGAGACGTCGGCGCGTATGTGCTTGGAGTTCATGACCACGTACGCGCCCCCGTAGGCCTTGCGGGTGATGACGGTGAGCCGGGGGACGGTCGCCTCCGTGAACGCGTACAGGAGCTTGGCCCCGTGCCGGATGATCCCGCCCCACTCCTGGTTCGTGCCGGGGAGGAACCCGGGTACGTCAACGAACGTCACGAGGGGCACGTTGAACGCGTCGCAGGTGCGGATGAACCTGGCCGCCTTCTCCGACGAGTCGATGTCGAGGACGCCGCCCATGATCTTCGGCTGGTTCCCGACCACCCCGACCGAGTGGCCGCCGAGCCTGGCGAACCCACACACGATGTTCTGCGCGAAGAAGGGCGAGTACTCGTAGAAGGTGTCGCGGTCCATGACGCGCGAGATCACGTCGTGCATGTCGTAGGGCTGGTTCGACGACTCCGGCAGCAGGTCCACGAGGTCCTCGTCGGCGCGGGTGACGGGGTCGCCCGTCTCCGCGAACGGGGGCTCCTCCAGGTTGTTGGCCGGCAGGTAGGAGAGCAGGTGGCGGACCTGCCGGAAGCAGTCCTGCTCGTCGGCGGCCACGAAGTTGGCCACGCCGGACTTCGTGGCGTGGGTCATCGCGCCACCCAGCTCCTCGATCGTGACGTCCTCGCCCGTGACCGCCTTCACGACGTCCGGACCGGTGATCCCCATGTTGGAGGTCCCGCGCACCATGTAGATGAAGTCGGTCATCGCGGGGGAGTACACGGCTCCGCCCGCGCACGGACCCGCGATCACCGAGATCTGGGGGATGACGCCCGACGAGCGCACGTTGCGGTCGAAGATGTAGGCGTACCCGGCGAGCGAGACGACCCCCTCCTGGATCCGGGCGCCTCCCGAGTCGTTGATCCCGACGACGGGAGCCCCGGTGGCGAGCGCGAGGTCCATGATCTTGCAGATCTTCTCGGCGAACACCTCGCCTAGGGTGCCGCCGATGAACGTGAAGTCCTGACTGAACACGAAGACCTTGCGCCCGTCGATCGTCCCCCACCCGGTGACGACGCCGTCTCCCGGGACCCGGCGGTCCTCCATGCCGAACCCCTGGACCCGGTGCCGGGCCAGCATGTCGAACTCGTTGAAGGACCCCTCGTCGACGAGCAGGTCGATCCGCTCGCGCGCCGTGAGACGTCCGCGCTCGTGCTGGCGGTCGATGGCCTCCTGTCCGGAGGGTGCCAGCGCCTGCTCCCTGCGCGCGCGGAGCTCCTCGATGCGTTCGCGCATCGTGTGCTGTCCGGGGGGCGTCTGGGTCGTGTCGGTCACCTCGGTCCTTTCGTGGTCGGGAGCTATCTCCGGGCGGTCACGAGCCACGTCGCGGAGGGCGTGGCGACCGTGCCCGAGGTCTCGAACGAACGGAGCACCTCGAGCGCGGCCTCCCTCACCCGAGCCTTCGTCTCGTCGTCCGCCTCGGCCGTCATCGACCCCAGCGGGCCGATCTCCATCATCAGGTCGAGCAGCTCTTCGGCGCTCGTCTGGAACCGGAACTCGATATCGAGCGGCTCGACCTCGACGTCGGACCAGCCGGCGCTCCTCAGCACGTCCCGGACGCGGTCGCGGTCGGCGAACGAGAACGGCCCGGGAGCGTGCGGGTCGGCGGGCATCTCGGGAGGGCCGCAGATCGGTATCGCCGCCATCACGGGGGCCGACATGCAGGGGTTCAGCAGCGCGTCTCGCCAGCAGACGAACGCGAGTCGCCCGTCGGGCTTCGTCGCCTCCCGGATGTTGCCGAAGGCCGCGACCGGGTCGTCGAAGAACATGACGCCGAAGCGGGAGAAGACGCCGTCGTAGACCCCGCGCCCGAGATCGGCCGTCTGGGCGTCGCCCTCGACGAACCGGACGTCCTGCCGCCCCGCCGCCAGCTCCCGTGCCGCCTTCAGCATCGGCCTGGACACGTCGACCCCGGTCACGCTCCCGCCCGGGGAGACCCGGTCGGCGAGCTCGCGCGTGGTGCCTCCGGTGCCGCACCCCACATCGAGGACGGTCATCCCAGGCTCGAGGGCCAGCGCGTCCATCGCTTCATGTCCGAGTGGGGCGGCGGGTGCGTCCAGTTGCTCGCGCCGACGGACCCAGGCCTCCGCGAGCTCCTCGTTCCAAGCCTTGATCATCTCTTCGTTAGTGGCTCCCATGAGCCCCCTCCACGAGCTCGACGAGCACCCCGGCGTTCGAGCGCGGGTGGACGAAGGCGACGCGGTGTCCTCCGCCCCCCGGTCTGGGCTCGTCGTCGAGGAGCTGTCCCCCGGCGTCGCGGATCCGGGCCATCGTCCCCTCCAGGTCGTCCACCCGGACGGCTATGTGGTGCAGCCCGCCGCCCCGCTTCTCGATGAAGCGGGCGACCGTCGAGGACGGGTCCGTGGCTTCCAGGAGCTGGAGGTGGGTGTTGCCGACCGGGAGCATCGCCTCGGTGATCTTCTCGGTCTCCACGGTCTCGATCCTGTCGGGCTCGAGCCCGTACAGCTCCTTGAACGCGGCGAGGGCCGCCTCCATGTCAGGCACGGCGATCGCGATGTGGTCGAGCTCCATCGGTCCTCCTCCTCGGGGGCACCATCATGGCGGTTCGCGCCTCCGTGCCGCCGCCGCTGTGCCCACCGCTCCCGGAGCCCGCTCGTCCGGGAGCCCTCGTCCGGGGAACCCCCTCGTCGATGACACCGGACGCGCACACGTGGGCTGGGGATAGCCCGGCTCCCGGACGTGTGCGCCTACCGTGCCGCAAGCGCCATCGGACGCGCACACGTGGGGGATCGAAGCCCCGCAGCCGGGACGTGTGCGCGTCCGGTGCCATCTGCCGCTGGTGCGCCCGTCCTGGACCGGTGAGCCTGGCTCCCTCACCGCCAGGACGCAGGCGAGAGCCCGAGGGCGCGGGCGACGGTCCAGGCCGTCTCGGCCGGGTCCGCCGCCAGCATCGTCCACGTGATGTGCCGCCGCTCCCAGCCGAGGTCCGCGAGCTCGTTGTCGCGCGCCCGGTCGTCGTCGAACCGGGAGCGGTCGCGGCCCTCGTAGCCGTCCACCTCCAGCGCGACCCTCCTCTCGACGTACGCGAAGTCGATGCGCCGCCTCCCGTTGCGCGTCTGCACCCAGTGCTGCGGCTGCGGCAGCGGGAGCCGGAAACGCCTGAGCACCGCGAAGAGCGTCGTCTCGAGCGCGCTCTCCATCGGGCTCGATGGGTCGCGCAGCCTCGCGAGGTCCAGGACGCGACGCGCCCCCTGCACCCTGCGACCGCCCGCGCGCTCCAGGTAGCCGCAGAAGCGGACGATGTCCAGCACGCGGCGACGGTGGGCCAGGTCGATCATCCGCTCGAGATCCAGCTCGTCCACCAGCGGAGCCAGGTCCAGGAGGGTCCTGTGGACATGGGTCACGTGCACCGAACCCCGCGCCACGACCTCCAGCCGGCCCCACCGGCGGGTCCGGACGACCGCGACCTCGTCCAGCCTCGGGGAGCGCCTCACCGGCACGGTGATGGACGGCTGCGGTCCGGGATCGGGAGCCAGTCCGAGCAGCGCCGCCGCCGAGAGGTGCGAGATCGCGCACGGACGCCCGGCAGCGAGGTACGCCGCCACCAGCGGCTGCTCCCATGTCCGGACGGCGGCGCGGACCCGGCAGGCGTCCCCGACGATCGTCTCCCAGACCCCCGTCCGGACCCGCCGCGCGACCGTGCTCCTGGAGAACCCCGCGGCGACCGCCTGCCCCCTGGTGAAGACCCCGTGCTGGCGTCCGGACACCGCAGCGAGCCGCGCCTCCCTCGCGTCCATCGCCACCTCCCGTCCGGGGGGAAGGGACGGGGGGAAGAGCACCATCGGAGCACGGACCGCCGACACCGGGCGCGCACGGATCCGGGACTAGAGCCGGGCCTCGGGGATGTGTGAGCGCCGGGTGCCAGGGATGGCACAGGACGCGCACGCACCGGCCGGGCGTCGCTCCCGGGACGGACCCGTGCGCCTCCCGTGCCAGGGGCCCCCGCGGGACCGGGTACGGGCCTCGCGTGCCGGGGGCCCCCGGGAGACCGGGTACGCGCCTCGCGTGCCGGGGGCCCCCCGAGACGGGGGCTCCCGCCGGACCCTCCGTATACTTGGGCTCCCAGGCCGCTCACGCACGGAGGTCGTCCCATGTCCGAGTCCGTCATCGTCTCCGGCTCCCGCACGCCGATCGGCAGGTTCGCCGGCGGTTTCGCCGACCTGGCCGCGACGGACCTGGGCGGGGCGGCGATCGGGGCAGCCTTGGAGGGGGCGAGGCTTGACCCCTCTGAGGTCGACTACGTGATCATGGGACAGGTCCTGCAGGCGGGCCAGGGACAGATAACGGCGCGGCAGGCGGCTGCGAAGGCGGGGGTCCCGATGTCGGTGCCCGCGCTGACCGTGAACAAGGTCTGCCTGTCCGGGCTGAACGCGATCGCGCTCGCCGACCAGCTGATCAGGGCCGGCGAGGTGACCCGGGTGGTGGCGGGCGGCATGGAGTCGATGACGAACGCGCCGTACGTGGCTCCCAAGGCGCGCTTCGGCGCGCGGATGGGCAACACCGAGCTGATCGACTCGATGATGCACGACGGCCTCTTCTGCGCCTTCGACCGGACCTCGATGGGCGAGGCGACCGAGCGCTACAACGAGCGGTTCGGGCTATCGCGGGCTGACCAGGACGAGTGGGCGGCCCGGTCCCACCAGCTCGCGTCGAAGGCGATCGAGACCGGCAAGTTCGACGACGAGATCACGCCGGTGGACGTCCCTCAGCGCAAGGGGGACCCGGTGCAGGTGGCCAAGGACGAGGGGGTCCGTCCGGACACGACCGTCGACTCGCTCGGCAAGCTGCGTCCCGCGTTCACGAAGGAGGGGACGATCACCGCGGGGAACGCCTCGCAGATCTCGGACGGCGGATGCGCCGTGGTGGTCATGTCGCGCGAGGAGGCCGAGTCGCGGGGGCTCGAGCCGCTGGCCACGGTGGTCTCCCACGGGATGGTGGCCGGTCCGGACGCCTCCCTGCACGAGCAGCCGGCGAACGCGATCAAGGCCGCCCTCGCCAAGGCCGGGCTGAAGGAGTCCGACCTCGCGGTGGCCGAGATAAACGAGGCCTTCGCGGCCGTCTCCCTGGTGTCCGGACGCGCGCTCAACGTCGACCTCGAGGCGATCAACCCCAACGGGGGCGCCATCGCCCTGGGTCACCCGATAGGGATGTCCGGCGCGCGCCTCGTGCTCACGCTCGCACACGAGCTCCGCCGCCGCGGCGGGGGACTGGGAGCCGCGTCGCTCTGCGGCGGCGGGGGCCAGGGCGACGCGCTGATCATCCGGGTCTAGCGACAGGACCCGCGGCGCGACCGCAGAACCATGCGGTCATGAGGATCCTGGTCGTTCCCGCGCTCGCGCTCATCTGGCTCACCGGCACCGCCGCCGTCCCGGTCGCTCCGCCCGCCGCCGTCGTCTCGGTCGTCCTGGCGGGGTTCGTGCCGGGCCCGGACGACCACGGGCCGGTGAGGGTGGCGCAGGGTGGACGGCTGCTCCTGCTGAACGCCGACTACCCGGGCGAGCAGCAGGAGCACGACATCGTCCACGCCGCCGAGGTGCCCCTGTTCTGGTCTCCCACGGTTCGCAGCGGCCAGTGGGCGGAGGTGGAGGGGGTCGAGCGGCTCCCGTCGGGCACCTACACGTTCCGGTGCTCGGTCCACCCGGCGACCATGCTCGGGACGCTCGAGGTGACGGGGGCCTAGCGCCCTAGACTGGGGCGACATGCCTGCACCCCCGACGCCGGGCCCCCTGCACGCCTACGTTCCGCGCCTCGCCCTCGAGTGGCTGAAGGAGCGTCCCGACGTCAAGCGCCGCAAGCTCGACGCGAGCGTCCTGATGATCGACGTCTCGGGATTCACGGCGCTCTCGGAGCGGCTCGCCCGGCGCGGGAAGGTCGGGGCGGAGGAGCTCACCGAGGTCATCAGCGACACGTTCAGCGAGCTGCTCGACCGGGCGTACCGGGTCGGAGGCGGGTTGCTCAAGTTCGGCGGGGACGCGCTCCTGCTCTCGTTCGACGGTCCGGGGCATGCGTCGCGCGCGTGCCACGCGGCGGCGTCCATGAGGACCGCCCTGCGCGAGGTCGGCCGCGTGCGGACGAGCGGGGGGGAGGTCCGGCTCCGGATGTCCGCGGGTGTGCACAGCGGCCCCCTTCACCTGTTCCTCGTCGGCCGGATGCATCGTGAGCTGATCGTCACCGGCCCGACGATCACGAGGACGCTGCAGATGGAGGCGGCCGCCGGTCCGGGTCAGATCCTGGTCAGCCCCGAGACGGCCGCGATGCTGGACGGTAGGTGCCTGGGGGCCGCGGTCGAGCCCGGCGTGCTGCTGGTCCGCGCCCCCGGCGAGGCCGACGCCGCGCCCACCCCCATGCCGCCGGCCGACGTCGACGCGGCGCCGCTGATCCCCACCGCCCTCCGGGAGATCCTGCGGGCCGGTTCGGACGACGCCGAGCACCGTCAGGTGACGATGGGGTTCCTCAGGTTCTCGGGGCTCGACGCGGCGCTCGCGGCCGGGCGGGCGGCCACGGTGCAGGACAGGCTCGAACGACTGGTGGACACGGTCCAGGAGGCGGCGTCCCAGCAGGACGTCTGCATCCTCGGGACCGACGTCCTGCACGACGGTGGGAAGATCCTGCTCACGGCGGGTGCGCCGCGGACGACCCCGGACGACGACGAGCGGATGCTGCTCACGCTGCGGACGATCCTGGACCGCACCCGCAACCTCGCCCTGACCGCCGGCGTGGACCGCGGCTACGTGTTCGCGGGATCGGTCGGGCCGACCTACCGCCGCACCTACACGGTGATGGGGGACACGGTGAACACGGCTGCCCGGATCATGGGGCGCGGGGCCCCCGGGTGCCTGCTCGCCTCGACCAGGGTGCTGGAGCGGTCCTCGACGGTCTTCGAGACGAAGGAGCTCGAACCGTTCTACGTCAAGGGGAAGACGGAGCCTCAGCACGCCGCGTGGGTGGGACCCCCGGTCGGCGTCCGGTCGCGTGTCCAGGCGGACCTCCCGATCATCGGGCGGGAGCTCGAGATGCAGGCCCTCGCGGAGGCTTGGGCCGGTGCGCTCGCCGGGCACGGCTCGGTCGTGCAGGTCGTCGGGGAGCCCGGCGTGGGCAAGTCGAAGATCGTCGAGGAGCTCGTAGCCCTGGTGGGAGGGGAGGCGCTCGAGGCGACGGCTCACCCGCGGGTGGGGCTCGAGCCGTACCACGCGCTCGCCCAGCTGCTCGCGGCCGCGCTGGGAGAGCGTCCGACGAGGTCGACGCTCGTCCGGGCCATCCGCCGGCTCGACCCGGCGCTGGAAGGACGGGCGCCGCTCATCGCCGCGGTCCTGGGGTTGGACCTCCCGGACACCGAAGAGACGAGACACGTCGAGCCGGCGTTCCGCCGCCCGTTGATCGAGCAGGCCGTGCTCCGTCTCCTCGAGGCGGCTCGGCCAGGTCCGACCCTGTGGGTCGTTGAGGGGGCCGACTGGCTCGACGCGGCGTCCGCGGACGCCCTGCGCTCGATCTCGAAAGAGGTCGGCCGGCTCCCGTGGCTGATGGTGATGACGCTGCGGGACGAGGCGACCCAACCCGTCGGGGACGCGACGACCGTGCGCCTGGACCCCCTGCCGTCGGAGGACGCGGCCGCCCTGGCCGTCGCCGCATCGGGAGGCGCCCTCCTCCCCGAGTCCGCCGCCCGGCTCGCGGACCGGTCCGCCGGGAACCCGCTCTTCCTGCTCGAGCTTGTGTCCCGTCCCGCCGGGGACGTCCCGCCCTCGTCGGTCGAGTCGATCGTGGCGGAGCGGATCGACGAGCTCCCGCCCACCGACCGGACCCTCCTGCGCAGGCTGTCCGTGCTCGGACGGGAGTTCGAGGAGGCTCTGGTCGACGAGCTGGCGGACGGGGAAGAGGGCACGGAGGCCGTCCGGCGGCTCCACGACTTCGTCGAGCACACCGACGGCACGATCAGGTTCAAGCGGCCGCTCTATCAGGAGGTGGCGTACGAGGGTCTCCCGTTCAAGGTGCGCGTGCGCACGCACCAACGGATCGGCCTGGTGCTCGAGGGCCGGGCGGACCCGGCGCTCCTGTCCTTCCACTTCCACAACGCCCGGGACCACGAGCGAGCGTGGACGTACGCGCTGACGGCTGCCCGGCAGGCCAGGGAGAGGTCGGCCTTCTCCACCGCGGTGGAGCTCTACCGCCGCGCGCTCGGGTCCGTCTCGGCGCTCGACCTGGAGATCGACGACGTCGTCCAGGCCTGGTTCGAGCTCGGGGAGTCGCTGCAGTGGACGGGGCGCCTGGCGGAGGCCGGGGAGGCGTACCGCACCGCGCGCCGCCTCACCGACGACCCGGGCCGCTCGGCGCTGCTCTACCAGAGGCAGGGAGCGGTCCTGGCGCGCCTGGGAGAGCTGAGGCGCGCCCTCTCCCTCTACTCGAGAGGGCTCAAGCTGCTCGACACGGCCGGCTCCCGGGACGGGAGGTGGCGCCTGCCGATGGCGTACGCCTCGGTGCTCAGGGAGCGCGGTCGGCTCAAGGAGGCGGAGGAGCGGGCCCTCGAGGGTCTGCGCGACGCGGAGGCGACCGGGGACCGTCCCGGGATGGGACACGCCTACACGATGCTGCAGATGATCACCGCCGACCGCGGAGACGAAGGCGCCGACGACCTCGGGCGGAAGGCCCTGGCCATCTTCGAGAGCGAGGGGCTCCCGGCCTTCGCGGCGCTGGTCCTGAACAACCTCGGGACGTCGGCTCACTCCCGCGGGAGGCTCTCCGAGGCGGCCGAGCTGTTCGAGCGGGCCTCCCGCTCGTCGCATAGCGCCGGGAACGTGCTGGCGGCGGCGGTGGCGCGAGGCAACGCGGCGGCGATCCTCGCCGACCAGGGCCACCACGCCCGGGCCCGGGAGATCTTCACCTCCATCCTCCCCACGATGCGGGGGGCGGGGTTCTCCTACGGGATCCAGTGGGCCATGCGATCGCTGGCGCAGTGCGAGGCGCGGTCCGGACGGTTCGACGAGGCGGACAGGTGGTTCGAACAGGTCCTCCCCATGTCGGACGGCTCACCCGCGGGCGCGACCGCGCAGGCGTTCGCGGCCGAGAGGTACGCGCTCGAGGGACGGTGGGACGAGGCAGGCGAGCACGCGCAGGCCGCCCTGGGCGCCGCGGGCGCCTCGGTGAAAGCGATCGCCTACAGGGTCCTCGGCTACGCGTGGCTGGGACGGGGCGACCACCGGGAGGCGCGCCGGGCCCTCGAGGAGAGCCGGGACGCGGCCGACGAATCCGGGTCGCTCTACGAAGCCGCCCTGACCCAGCTCGCGCTCGCCGATCTGTCCGAGGCGGAGGGGCTCCCGTCGGCGGAGCTGCGGGAGGCGGCAGGCTCGATCCTGGACCGGCTCGGGGTGGTAGCCGTCCCGCGGGTGCCGGTTCCCGCGGGCCCGGCGGCCGTGGCCGCCGGGCCCCCTCGGGTCACCCCTTGAAGCGGAACAGGACCGGATGGACGGACCCGTCGTCGAGCGATATCGCGAGCACGGTGCATCCGCCCGCGTGCTGAGCCCTCGTCTGCCAGTTGTAGTGGTACGTCTGGTCCCTGCCCACCGATAGCCCCGCCATGTCCTCCGCCACCGACGTGGCGCCGGCCGCCGGGGCCGCCGTCGCACAGTCGACCCGGTAGGAGGAGATGCCCGAGACCGCCGAGAGGCGGACGACCGGGACCCCGTTCTCCGAGATGCCGAACTTGACCGGGACCGTCGATCCCGCCTGGACGGTCTTGCCCAGGTAGGGCGAGTACGGTCCGTCGACCGCGTACCTCGGCCCGCCGAACGACGGGAGGTCCAGGCCGGCGAAGTCGCCGCCCTTGTTGCTGAGGATCCGCGAGTTGCCGGCCCGGTCGAGCACCTGGCCCATCACCTCGAGTCCCGGACCCTGGTAGGACACCTGCGCCGCGAACCTGCGCGGGTCGCCGGCGTCACGGGCCAGGACGACGTGCCTCCACAGTCCGCTCGCGTCGAGGACGAGCGCCGAGACCCGCGCCACGTTGGCCGGTCCCCCGTTGTCGTCGACCACCGCCGCGATCTGGGCCTGGCTACCTGCCGTCGTGACCTTGAAGCTCGTCCAGGACGGCGGGGTCACGTCGGAGCTGTTGGAGTACCAGACCCTCCACGTCCCGCTCGTCACCCTGCGGTGTCGCCCGACCACCTGTCCCGAGGAGTCGTGGCCGCGCCCGGAGAAGGCCCCCGTGATGGCCACGAGGGTGTCCTGTCCGGCCCGGTGGTCGACCCTGGCCGGAACCCCCGGGAACTCGATCCCGGAGAACTCCGACCCCGGCTGCTGCACCCCGTTGCCTGCCGCCGTGAGCGGCTTGGCGATCACCGGGTTCCACGGGCCCTGGTCCACGCTCGCGTACGACTCGATGGTCACGCCGCGCGCGCTGACGCCCGGAGCGGTGACCCGCCGGCTGAAGCGCGGAAGGACGGGCCGGTGGTGGGTGACCTGCGGCGCGTGGCCGGCCACCCGCAGGTACTGGCCCTCCGCCGTCGCGACCGTCTCGTGCGTCGGCGTGACCGACACGTCGGTGAAGGTCAGCCCGGTCGCCGGGTCCGTACCGAGGGTCGGCGCGGGGTCGCCGGTGGCGCCGAAGCCGGCCCCCACCGATGCGGCGGGGACCGAACCGGTCCCGACCTGGTACATCGGGAGCCCGAAGAGCGTCGCCTGCTGTGATGCCTTCGCGTGGTAGACCCCCGGAACCCCGTTGGCCGCCATCTCGCGCAGCTTCGACACGGCGAGCGCCTGGCCCGCCGTCATCGCCGTCGTGCCGTCCGTCCTCTTGGTGAGGAGCAGGTCGGCGAACCCGCCGACGATCGGCTCGGACAGGTCGTAGGTGTGGCGTCCGCCGAGTCCGTACCCGGTCTGGCCGACGAAGACCGACGCGCGCCGGGCGAGCGTCTGCGCCCAGTCGCGACCCGCCGCCCCCGGGCTGAGGTGGTCCGGACGCAGCTCCCCGGTGTGGCAGCCCATCGAGAACCAGATCCGCCCGACGTTGCCCCCCGTAGCGTCGATATCCGCGGTGGAGAGCGGCCTCGGCGGGTTAGCGGGAGGCAGCATGCGGTGGCCGTCCGAGTGCACCTGCATCCCGACCACGTCCTTGCGGCTGCTGCCGAGCAGCGCAGAGCGCAGGTCGTCGTAGGACCAGCCGTCTCCGATGAGGGATGCGGTCTTCCTCGCGCCGAAGGCGCGCTCGGTCGTCCGTCGCACCTCTTCTCCGAGGTCCTTCATGAAGTCGGTCGCGGTGGACAGAGCCGTGCCCGGCGACAGCACTCCGTTGGACGCGATGAAGGCGTCGACGGCCGCTATGACGCTGGACGTGTTCTCCACCAGCCGCCCACCGGCCAGGTCGGGCGTGTACAACCAGCTGCCCGGGACCTGGGTCGGAGACAGGTCCAGCCATGGGTCGTCGGACAGGACGTGGCCCGTCGCCGCCGCTCCGTTCATGGCGTTCGCGGTGGAGTAGGGCATGGAGGCGGCGTACGTGCTCTCGTTGCCCCACTCCGTCAGGTCGGGAAGCGCCCCCATGGGCGTCATCAGGTGGTCGCCCACGAGGACCACGTTCTGGACCGTCCGGCCGCCGGGCGAGGCGAAGAGGACGTCGAGGTGGTCGTTGGACGCCCTCAGGACCGAGTTGCCCTCCTCGACCGCACACGGGTTGGCGTCCCACCTCTGGTACGCGGTGAGGACCCCGGGTGCCGCGTCGATCGGGACGACGACCCCCGAGACCTTCGGGTGGGCGGCCAGCTCGTTCAGCTTCGAGAGCACGCTGTTGGCAGCCGCCGCGCCGTACCTCGCCGACCACCTCTCGTGGGGGTAGACGATCAGCGTCCGCGTCCCGGTGGGGAGGCTGGACGGCAGCGGAGCGTTCGTGAGCCCAGCCCGCGGGTCGCTGTTGGCGAACACAGTGGGTGCGCACGAGCCGGCGTCCCGGGTGCGGGTCAGGCGGACCCTCAGCGTGTACGGCTCCTCGCTGGACGCACCGTTGTAGGGCGCGACCTGGACGAGGTACGGGCTCGACCCGCCTCTGGACATGACGCTCACTCGCTCGCTCGAGTCCTCACGGTTCTGGGACAGACCCACGAGGCGCATCCCTTCGAGCGCGGGCAGCTCCACAGAATCGGTCTGCTGCAGGCGCGACGCGTTGTCGAACGAGACACCGTCGTCGCCCGCCAGGTGCATCGTCTGCGGTGTCGCCCCGGGCTGACGGAGCGGAGGGATGGGGTCCTCTGCGCTCCAGACCGCGAGGTCCCGGTCGGCGCCGTGGCCCCCGAGGAGGAACGTCACGAGCGTCCCCTTCGGCTGGGGGGGAAGCGTGAAGAAGTCGTGGTCGCCGTCGAGGGTGAACGAGGTGTAGAGGACGTTCGGCTCGATCGGGGTCGGCGTGTCTGCCCCGTTGGGCTCGAACGTGTCGGTGACGGTGACGACCGGCGTCCGCCTGCGGACCTCGTTCACCGCGCCGTCGGCCGTCGACACCTTGACGATGGGACGGGCCGAGCCGAGCCGGCCGCCCGGACGCATCACCGGTGAGAGCGTCACGCTCGACCCCGTTGCGACGTCCGGGAGCTGGAACGTGAGGACGGTCTCCGTCTGCGTCTGCTGTATCTCCGGTTCTAGGGCGACGGGTGCGCCGGCGGGAGCCGTCCCCACCCTCACCGCGTAGGTGGCCGAGTCGAAGAAGAACGAGGCCGGGAAGCGGAGCTCGACGCGGGGGCTGTTCGCGCGCGGGATGCCGACCGGTGCGTAACGGACCCCGTACGTGATCGAGCTCGAGACGTCTCCCCGCCATCCCCTGATCCCGAGGCTGCTCCAGGGAACCGACTCGAAGGGGAACAGCCTTGACAGACCGAGCAGCAGCTCGTTCGCCGTCACGTCCGAGGCCGCGCTCCCGAGATGCGCCACCGTCGCGGTGCCGCGGACCGCGCTGGGGATGAGCGACGCCGCGTCGTGCAGCGTCACGCCGCCGCCGGAGCAGGACACCCGCGCACAGTCGACGACCGCGCCGGGATCGGACAGCTGGGTGGTCCGGACCAAGCCGAGGCTCGTGATCCCGAGGTCGAGCGCGGACACCGACAGGTGGCGGACGGGAGCGTCCGGGGCCAGGACCATGTCGCCGAGCTCGACGGTGTGCAGCGGGACCGGCTTCGCCGGGTCGTCGAAGGTGAGGCCGGCGACCTGGGCCCGCAGGGGGGTCCCGTCCAACCCTCCGAAGGCCTCGCCGCAGTTGGGGAAACCGAGCGCCTCGAACCGGGGGCACCAGCCACCACTCAGAGGGGAGGTGATGTTGCGCCACCTGGTGCGGCCGAGCAGGAACGCGTCCGCGCGGAAGCCCTTGAAGGGCGGCTGGGTCAGGTCGAAGCGGGCCAGCGGGATCTGGTGAACCGTCGGTGCCACCTTGTCCTCGGCGACGACCAGCTCACCGAGTGAGACCGCGTGCTCCGGGCGACCCTCGAACGGCGTCCCCACGAGCACCTCGGTCCAGGTGGGGGAGCCGGAGAGCGAGATCGAGGAGAGGGGGACGGTCTTCAGTCCGTCGAGCCAGGCCAGCCCGATGCCCTCGAGGCGGATGCTGTCCCCGCCGAGCCCGATCGCCTCGAGGCGGATGCTGTCGCCGCCTAGCCCGATCGCCTCGAGCGGGATGCTGTCGCCGCCTAGCCCGATCGCCTCGAGTCGGATGCTGTCCCCCCCGAGACCGATGCCCTCGAGTCGGATGCTGTCCCCGCCCAGCCCGATGCCCTCGAGCCGGATGCTGTCCCCTGCCGTCCCCGTCGTGTTGGGGGAGGTCCGGACGAGGGGGACGCGGGCGGCCGGTATCGAAGCCGGGCTCGCCGGCACGCTCGTGGCGCTGGCCGTGACCGCCACGTCCTCCACCCACGTCGGGGCCGTATCGGTGGCGGGGTTGTCGGTGATGCGCGTCTGGCCGCTGCCGTCTGCGTTCATCACGTAGATCTCGTCGTTGCCGTCCCTGTTGCTCGAGAAGGCTATGGCCGCCCCGTCCGGCGCGAACGCGGGGTGACGGTCGGCGCCGCTGCTCGAGGTGAGTCGGGTCTGTCCCGTGCCGTCGGCGTTCATGACGTAGATGTCGCCGTTGCCGGTCCGGTCGCTCACGAACGCGATCTCGGTGCCGTCGGGAGACCAGGTGGGCTGTCCGTCAGAGGCGGCGTTCGTGGTCAGGCGCACCGGGTTGGTCCCGTCCGCGTTCATGACGTAGATGTCGCCGTTGCCGGTCCGCTCGCTGACGAAGGCGATGCGGGTGGCGTCCGGCGACCAGGAGGGGGAGTGGTCGCGGGCGGCGTTGGTGGTGAGCCTGCGCTCGTTCCCGCCCTCCGCGTCGATCAGGTAGACGTCGGTGTTGAGGTTGCGGATCGAGGTGAAGGCGATCCGGCGCCCGTCGGGGGACGGGTCGGGGATCCCGTCGTGGGCGAGGTTGGAGGTCACCTGACGCTGCTCGGACCCGTCCGGGCGCATCGTGAAGATGTCGGCGTTGCCCACCGCCTTCGAGATGTCGCCCAGCACGCAGGGGATGGGCTGCACGTCGTTGCGGCAGCTGGCGAAGACGATCCTCGTGCCGTCCTCGGAGAAGCGGGGCTGGCCGTCCTCCTTGTCCACCCGGGCCGGGTCGGCGTTGAGCTTGCGCTGTCCGCTGCCGTCGCCGTTCATGATCCACACGTCGTGGTTCCCGGCGGCGTCGCTCTGGAAGGCGATCTTCCCGACGCGCTGGGGCTCGACGACCGCGGGGCCCTCGGCTCCCGCGCCCACGGTGGGCATGAGCCCGACCGCGAGCAGGACGGCGATCAGCGCAGCCGATCTCCTACGACCCTCGGAAGCCCTCCGCGCGCGGCGAAGGCGCCCGTGTGGAGCCCAGACGTCCATATGACCCTCCTGACGATGCCCCGGAAGACGTCCCCATCCTGGTCGGGCCAGGCCGCCCCGTCTGCGTCCTTATACGCACAAGCCCCTCAGACCTGCCTCCCGAGCGGGAGGAGGCATCCCCCGTTCGGGGGAGGGATCAAGGCAGGTTACAGGTCGCGGGTGACTTCCGGTCGGCTCTCAGCGTATGACGGCCCGGCCAGCCCCGCGATCCTCCCGCAGCCACAGGGAGATGTGTCCGGGCTGCATCGTCGTCTCGGTGACCCGGACCAGTTCGGCTCCCAGCGCCTCCAGGTCCAGCTCGTCGCGCAGCCGGGCGGCGAACTCCTCGACGGTCCGGGCGGCGTCGTACGGCCGGCGGTTGAAGCGATGATCCACGATGGACCGCACGCGCCGGAGGACGGGGCCGAAGGCAGCGGCCACGGCGAGGGTGGACACGGCCACCCCCAGGTCGGACGAGCCCACGAACGGGCGCAGGAGCGGGCCCGCCGCCGCGATCGTCCCCCAGTAGAGGAGACCGAGGACGGTGACGACGACCGCATAGGAGAAGGTCCGGCTCACCACCCGGTCGATGTCGTACAGGCGGTACCGCATCACGGCTATGGCGATCCCGGCGGCCATGCCGTTGAGGCTGAGGACCCAGGCCGAGGTGGCGAAGACCGCCCCGGCCAGGCTGTGGCCCGTGACCAGGGCACCCATCATGAGCACCGGGAAGAGAGCCGCCGCGGAGACGAACCACTTCAGCTGCTGTCGTTCGCTCCCACGCGCCCGCACGAACCTCCAGACCGAGTGCCCTATCACCGCCACGGTGATCGCGATCGCCCCTATGAACAGGATCGGGATGACCACCTCGAGCGGGCCGGCGAGCGGCGCGACGGCCAGCGGGTTGGGGATGCGCACGCCCCCTCCCGCCTCGATGAAGCCCCGGGTCGCGTAGGCGACGAACAGGAGACCGAACCACGCGTACGCGCACGCGGCAGGGGTGCGCCACCCCGGCGAGGGGAGCCTGCCCGAGGGGAACAGGAGGACGAGGGTGGGTATGAGGGCCAACCCGATGATGAAGGTGAGCTGACCGAGGAGGGCCGGTGGGGCCGCGTCTCCCCCCGATCGCTGGACACGGTCGGCCAGGCTCAACAGCTGGAGCGCGAGGGGGACCGCGGACCCGATGCCGAGCAGGGTCCAGCCGACCGGGTGGCGGGGCCGCCGGGAAGCCACGATGGCCCCTGAGATGGGGAACCCTACCCAGGCGAGCGTCCACAGCGCGTCCTCGGTCAGGACCGGTCCGTCCCCGAGGAGAGCGGCCACGAGGGGTCCGAGAAGGAGTCCCAGCGACGTGACCGCGACCGCCCACGCGACGGGGGCCGCCAGCCGGGAGACGAGGCTGCGGTGGTGGTCGCGTTCTCCGGTTACCCGCACGCGGTCAAGTTACGCCACCCCGCAGCTCGTCGTGGCCACGTCGCCACGCCCGGGGAGCCGGAGGCCACGACGGTTACGGTCGCCCAGCGCGGACCCCCTGCTCCCGTTGGGAGTCGTCTGTACCCTTGTCTCCCACGAGGCCGAGGAGGAACGATGCTGTTCGCGCTGACCGAGGAGCAGGAGCTGCTCCGCAAGACCGTCCGATCGATCGCCGAGGAGAGGATCGCTCCGCGGGCGGGCGAGATCGACCGCACGGGGGAGTTCCCCTGGGACGTCTTCGAGGTCCTCAAGCGCAACGACCTGCTCGGTCTGCACGTCCCGGAGACGTACGGGGGCTCGGGGGCGGACTCCATCTCCTACTCGATCTACATCGAGGAGATCGCTCGCGTCTGCGCCTCCTCTTCGCTGATCCCGGGTGTGAACAAGCTCGGCTCGATGCCGATCCTCATAGCCGGCTCGGAGGAGCAGAGGACGCGTTACCTCGGCGAGGTGGCCCGCGGAGAAGCGATGGTCTCCTACTGCCTGACCGAGCCGGAGTCCGGTTCCGACGCGGGGGCGATGAAGACGACCGCCCGTCGCACGGGAGACGGGTGGGTCCTGAACGGCACGAAGCGGTTCATCACGAACGCGGGGATCTCGCGGTACTACATCGTCTACGCGAAGACCAACCCCGACGCGGGCACGCGGGGCATCTCGGCGTTCGTGGTCCATGCCGACGACCCCGGGTTCGAGGTGGGCAAGCACGAGGAGAAGATGGGGATCCGAGGCTCCACCACGGCCGAGGTCATCTTCACCGAGTGCGCCATCCCGGCCGACCGGCTGATCGGGGAAGAGGGCCAGGGGTTCAAGATCGCCATGCAGGCGCTCGACCAGACGCGCCTCACCATCGGCGCACAGGCCGTCGGGATCGCGCAGGGGGCGTACGACTTCGCCCGCGGGTACGCGAAGGAGAGGCAGCAGTTCGGACAGCCCATAGCCGGCTTCCAGGCCGTGCAGTTCATGCTCGCGGACATGGCCATGCGGATCGAGGCCGCGCGGCTGCTCACCTACCAGGCCTCGGCGATGGCGGACGCCCGGCACCCCGACCTGGGGCTGCACTCCGCGTACGCGAAGTGCTTCGCCTCCGACACGGCGATGAGCGTCACCACCGATGCCGTGCAGGTCCTCGGAGGGTACGGGTACATCGGCGAGTACCCGGTGGAGCGGATGATGCGGGACGCCAAGATCACCCAGATCTACGAGGGGACCAACCAGATCCAGCGGGTGGTGATCGCCCGCAAGATCCTCTCCTGAACACCCGACGGGAGGGGCGGTCACGTCCGTTTCCCATGGTGTCGGAAGGGCACTGGGGAGAGCCCACACCAGCGAGGCAGGGGAGCGCTCGCGAGGAGGGCAAACCGATGACCGAGATCTTCCGCAACACCGTGATCGCCGAGCACTACGCCCGGCACCGTGACAATCACGACGACGACTTCATCGACCAGCTCGCCGACCAGCTCGGGAGACGAGGCAGCCTGATCGACATCGGCGCCGGTGCGGGAGCCCCGGCCGCCGCCCTGGCCCGCCGCGGGATCGAGGTCACGGCCGTCGAGCCGAGCGCGGCGATGATCGTCCAGGGCCGGAGGCGACACCCTCAGCTCGGCTTCGTCCGGGCCTGCGGGGAGGAGCTCCCCCTCGCGACGGACAGCGCCGACGCGGCGCTCCTGATGTACGTCCTGCACCACGCGGACGACCCGATCGCCGTGCTGGCCGAAGCCGGCCGGGTCGTGCGCCCCGGGGGGAGGATCATCGTCGTGAGCGGCTCGCCGGACTCCGAGCGGCAAGGACTCTTCCGGCGGTACTTCCCGACCCTGCTCCCCGACCCGCCCGCCGCCGACGAGATCTGGTGGTGGGGCCTCGAGGCCGACCTCGAGCTGGGTGGGTGCCGGACCGCCGTCCACCACGTCTACCCGAACCGCGTCCTGGACGAGGACTACCTGCGGATGGTCGAGTGCGAGATGTTCGCCCCCCTCCGGCTGCTCGACCCGGACGCCTTCGACGACGGACTTCAGATGATGAGGGCGGAGCTCGGCCGGCCGCTGCCGCCCCCCGAGGTGAACGTCCTCGAGCTCCACCCAACCGGCGAACGCCCGTTCGGACTGGAACCGGGCTCCTCCCGGTCCGCGTTGCTAATCTGAGGCGGGCCGCTCGGCCCCCACCCGGCAACGCACCAGGAGCACCACCCTGGCTCGTACCAAGCGATACGTCTCCGAAGAAGAAGAGCTGCAGCGCTGGCGCACGGGGCTCGACCAGGCCCTGACCTCGCCCCGGCGCGGCCACCGCGTGCTGCGCGCCCTCGCCACGTCCCTCGTGGTCGTCGGGCTGCTCGGCGCCGGGGGGATCGCCTGGTTCTACAACGACCTCTCCGAGATGATGACCCGCGTCGACGTGAAGCTGGACGCGGCCGCCGGCGGGGCCATGAACGTCCTCGTGATCGGGAGCGACTCCCGGGCCGGCGTCACCGGAGAGGACATCCAGAGGTTCGGCCGGGGCGGACAGAAGCTGGCCGACACCATCATCATCGCCCAGATCGTCCCCGCCGAGACGAGAGGCACGCTCCTTCACTTCCCGCGCGACCTCTGGGTCGATGTGGCGGGCGGCGGCAAGGCCAAGATCAACTCGTCGTACGCGCGCGGCCCACAGGCCGTGATCGACACCGTCCAGGACCTGACCGGCATCCCGATCAACCACTACATCGAGGTGGACTTCCACGGTTTCCGGAGGATGGTCGATGCCATCGGGGGCATCGACGTCTGCCTCGACGAGAGGATGTACGACCCGAAGCTGAACTTCCGGCTCCCAGCCGGTCACAACCACCTGGAGGGCAACGCGGCGCTCACGTTCGTGAGGTCGCGACACTCCTCGGGGGACGGGGACTTCGGACGCATACGCCGCCAGCAGCAGTTCATGCGGGCGGTGGTCCAGAAGGTCGGACGCCCCACCGTGATGGGCAACCCCCTGCGGGTGAAGAGGCTCGGCGAGGCCTTCGCCCAGAACGCGACGGTGGACCCGAACTTCAACCTCGACGACATGCTGCGGCTGGCCCTCAGCGTGAAGCGGGTTGGGGTCGACCAGATAGCGACCCTGTCCGTGCCGGGCCGGCTGTCCAACATGAACCGTCAGTCGGTGGTGATCATGGACGAGCGCAAGGCGCAGCGGATCTTCGAGGCGATGCGCGATGTCCGTGACCCGGCCCGAGCCCTCGCTCCCCACGTCGCCGTCGAGGACGCATCCGGCCGCGGGCTGCTCGAGGAGGTCTCGCAGCAGCTCGAGGCGCGAGGATTCGTCGTCGACCGCAAAGAGACCGTCACCCCCCAGCAGCGGACCGTCGTCTCCTACCCGAAGGAGCTCGCGGAAGAGGGACATCAGGTCGCGGACCACCTCCCCGACGCGAGACGACTGAACCGCGGGACCGACATCGTGGTCCTGATCGGGTCCGACTTCGAGGGGCTCGCAGAGCAGGCCGCGCCCCAACCGGGTGGGGCGCCCGCTCCGGCGGGTGCCTGCGGGTGACGCGGATGCGCGGGCTCGTGCTGGCGGGGGGGACCGGGTCGCGGCTCCGTCCGCTCACCTACACCTCGGCCAAGCAGCTGATCCCGGTGGCGAACAAGCCGATCATCTCCTACGTCCTGGAGGACCTGGCCCGCGCGGGGATCGAGGAGGTGGGGGTGATCATCGCCCCCCAGACGGGCGACGAGATCCGCACGGCCGTGGGCGACGGTTCGGCGTTCGGGCTGCGGATCACCTACATCCTGCAGGACGAGCCGAAGGGGCTGGCCCACGCGGTGCTCACGGCGGAGGGGTACCTGGCGGGCGCCCCGTTCGTGATGTACCTCGGCGACAACCTCCTCGAGGACGGCGTGTCGGGGCTCGTCTCCGAGTTCGAGAGGTCGGGGGCGAACGCGTCCATCGTCCTCACCCGGGTCCCCAACCCGCAGCAGTTCGGCGTCGCCGTCCTCGATGGCGAACGCATCGTCAGGCTCGTCGAGAAACCTGCCGACCCACCGTCCGACCTCGCCCTCGTGGGGGTCTACCTGTTCGACGGGAGCATCTTCGAGTCGGCCCGGCAGATAGAACCCTCCTGGCGCAACGAGCTCGAGATCACGGACGCGATCCAGCACATGGTCGACCTCGGGCTGCGGGTCGTGCCGCACGTCCTGAAGGGCTGGTGGCTGGACACCGGGAAGAAGGACGACATGCTCGACGCCAACCGGACCGTCCTCGAGACGATCGAGCCGCTGATCGAGGGCGAGGTCGACGCCGACTCCAGGCTCGAAGGGCGGGTGATCGTGGGCCCCGGCGCCAAGATCGTCCGGTCACATGTGCGGGGTCCGGTGGCGATAGCGGCCGGCGCCCAGATCGTCGACTCCTACATCGGGCCGTTCACCGCGATCGGCGCGGAGTGCGTGGTGGAGTCCAGCGAGCTCGAGCACTCGATACTGCTCGCGTCCTCGCGGCTGGTCGGCGTGCGACGTGTCACCGACTCCATCCTCGGACGGCGGGCCGAGGTCGTGCGTGACGGAGCCACGCCGGTCGCCTACCGGTTCATGATCGGCGACGAGTCCTCCGTCGGCGTTGTCTGAGCGAACCCCCGCCAGGCCGCCCGCGGTCCTCCTTCGCGACGCGGCCCGCTGGTGCGTCTGGGGGACCCGCGTGGTCGTCCGGGGGGCTGCGGACCTCGGCCGCCTCGTGGCCGGAGGCGGGCTGCACGAGGCGATGCAGCCCTGGATGTCGTTCGAGACGGCCGACCAGGTGCCGTACGCCCAGCTCGCCCGCGACGGCGTGCGCGCGGTCCTGTTCGACCTCGAGAACACGCTGATCCCGCCGGGCGGCCCGTTCACGCCCGACGGACGCGCCATCGTCTCCGCCGTGCGCGACGCGGGGATGGGGATCGGGGTCGTGTCGAACTGCTCGGCCTCCTGGGTGAGGCCCGTCCTCGACGCGGAGGGCATCCCCTTCGTGGCGCCGGCCGGAAAGCCCTCGCCCCGCGCGTTCCTCGAGGGGTGCCGGATGCTCCAGGTCGACCCGGCCGACGCCGTGTACGTGGGGGACCAGGTGATCACGGATATCCTGGGAGCCCAGCGCGCGGGGATGAGAGGGATCCTGCTCCAGCCCCGCTACACGTCCGAGGCGCTGTCCTCGAAGGCCCAGCGCGCGCTGGTCCGGCTGATCGAACGGGTCTGGCCGGGCGACGGAGAGAAGGAGGGACAACCGTGAGGATCCTCGTCACGGGCGCCGCCGGTTTCATCGGCTCGAACTTCGTCCACCACTGGGTGGACGAGCACCCCGACGACCACGTGGTCGCGCTGGACCTGCTCACGTACGCCGGCAACCGGGACAACCTCGCGGGCGTCTCCGACCGGGTGGTCTTCCTCGAGGGAGACATCTGCGACGGCGAGCTGATGAGGCGGATCCTGGAAGAGCATCGGGTCGAGGTCGTCGTCAACTTCGCGGCCGAGTCCCACAACAGCTACTCGGTGGTGAACCCGGGCGTGTTCTTCCGGACGAACGTGATGGGCACCCAGGCCCTCCTCGAGGCCGCTCGCCAGGTGGGAGTGGAGAGGTTCCATCACGTCTCGACGGACGAGGTGTACGGGCAGCTGGAGCTTGACGACCCGCGGGGCTTCGACGAGGAGTGGCCGTACCAGCCGCGATCGCCCTACAGCGCCTCGAAGGCCGGGGGGGACCACGCCGTGCGTGCCTACCACGAGACCTACGGCCTCCCGGTCACGATCACCAACTGCTCGAACAACTACGGCCCCTACCAGTTCCCCGAGAAGCTGATCCCGCTGTTCACCACGAACGCGCTGGACGACAAGCCGCTCCCGATGTACCGCTCGACGAGGAACAGCCGGGAGTGGCTCCATGTGCTCGACCACTGCCGAGCCATCGATCTCGTCCTGCGGGAGGGCCGGGTCGGTGAGACCTACAACGTGGGCAGCGGGGTCGAGCGCAACATCGAGGAGATAACCGACGCGATACTCGAGCTGACCGGGAAGCCCGCGTCGTTGAAGACTCTCGTCGACGACCGGCCCGGCCACGACCGCCGCTACCTCCTCGACTCGACGAAGATCCGCCGCGAGCTCGGGTGGGAGCCTCGGATCGGGTTCGACGAAGGGCTCGCCTCCACCGTCGCCTGGTACCGGGACAATCGGGACTGGTGGGAACCGCTGCGCGGACGGGCTCCCGTGGTCGAGGAGACGGCCTGGAGCCGCACCTAGTGAAGGTCCTGGTGACCGGGGCCGGCGGGCTCCTCGGCCGGGAGACGGTCGCCGCGTTCGGCCGTGCGGGGCACGATGCGACCGGCGTCGGCCGTGACGAGATGGACGTGTCCGATCGCGAGCAGGTGCTTCGTGTCGTGTCCGAGCACGCGCCCGCGTTGGTCGTCCATCCGGCGGCCCTCACCGAGGTCGACGTCTGCGAGCGGGAGCCCGACCGGGCGTTCGCGGTGAACGCCGAGGGGTCGCGCCACGTCGCGGAGGCCGCCCGGGAGGTGGGAGCCGACCTCGTGCTGGTCTCCACCGACTACGTCTTCGACGGGTCGAAGGGAGCGCCGTACGTCGAGGGGGACACCCCGAACCCGCTCCAGGTCTACGGACGGTCGAAGCTGGCGGGCGAGGAGGCGGTCCGGACGGTGTGGGACCGCCACTGGGTGGTCCGCTCGGCGTGGATATACGGACCGGGCGGCAAGAACTTCATCTCGAAGCTCCCCGCCCTGGCCGCCGCGGGAGCCGAGCTCTCCGCCGTCGCCGACCAGACGGGTTCGCCCACCTACGCCCAGGACCTGGCCGAGGCGCTCGTCGTGATGTGTCGCATCCGGCCGCCGTACGGCACCTACCACCTGACCAACTCGGGCGTCTGCACCTTCGCCGAGCTGGTCAACCACGCCGTGCGGTCGACGGGCCTGGCCGTGGCGGTGAAGGAGGTGTCCTGGCGCGACCTGGGCCGGCCGGCCGTCCGTCCGGGGTTCACGGCGCTCGAGAACGAGGCCTGGGCCCGGGCCGGGCTCGAGCCCCTGCGCGACTGGCGGCAGGCCGTGGAAGCCTTCGTCCGGGGATCGTGAGGTGAGGGTCGGCATCGAAGCGACGAGCATGCTCGGCCCCCTCACGGGGGTGGGGCACACGACGGCCGCCCTGGTCCGAGCGCTGGTGGAGACGGACCCCGAGGTGGAGCTCGTGCTGGTGCCGCTGTCCGGACGCCGCGGCCACCGGCTCGGCCTGTCCGTGCCGGAGCATCCGCGCATCACGCCGCTGCGGGTCCGGGTGCCGAGCCGGCCGCTCGCCGCGGTCTGGGCGAAGGGGAGCTGGCCCCCCATCGAGCTCTTCAGCGGGCAGGTCGACGTCTTCCACGGCCCCAACTTCATGCTCCCCCCGCTGCTGAAGGCGGCCGGGGTCATGACCGTGCACGACATCGCGTTCGTGCGCCTCCCCGGCAGCGCCAGCGCGGCGATCCGCGCCTACGCGGACAGCCTCCCGATGTGGACGGCCAGGGCGCACCGGATACTCGTCCCGTCGGGGTTCACCGCCGACGAGCTGTCCGCGTTCCTGCCCGCCACGGCCGGCCGCATCCGCGTGGTGCCCCCCGGCGTGCGCGCCTCGTTCGCCGAGCCGGGCGGGGAGCTGGCGCCGCCGCGACGGGAGGCGCTGGGCATCCGGTCTCCCTACGTCGCCTACCTGGGGACGCTCGAGTCGCGCAAGAACATCGACAAGCTCCTCGAGGCGTTCGCGCTCGTGGCGGTGAAGCGTCCGGACGCGCAGCTCGTCCTGGTCGGTGGGCCGGGGACCGGGTGGGACGACATCCAGCGCGACCACGCGGATCTGCTCGGGTCCGGGTCGGTGCTCGTCGCGGGCTACCTACCCGACGAGGAGGCGGCCGCCGTCGTGCGCGGCGCCTCCCTGTTCGTCTACCCCTCGCTCTACGAGGGGTTCGGGATGCCTCCGGTGGAGGCGATGGCGGCCGGCACACCGGTCGTGGCCTCGGACATCCCGGTGCTGCGGGAGGTGCTCGGCTCCCACGCGACGCTGGTGCCGCCCCATGACGCCGACGCCTGGGCGGAGGCGATCGTCGCCGCCCTGGACGGACCGCCCCCGGCCGAGGCGCTCGACCGGGCCCGGACGCACGCCTCCGGGTTCACCTGGACGGCGACCGCCTCGGGCGTACTCGCCGCCTACCGCGAGGCGGTGAGCGGCTGATGCGGGTGACGATGTTCGTGGAGCAGCTGATGCAGCCGATCCCGGGCGGGATCGGCACGTACGTGCGCGCGATGCTCCGCCACCTGCCGCCGCAGGAGGTGGAGGTGGAGCCCGTCGTCGCCTTCCACCGGGAGCGCGACCTGTTCGAGGCCGGGCTCCCGCATGCGCGGCGGCTGCGGTCCGGACGCCGGGTCCTGTACGGGCGCTGGGAGCGTGGGCGCGGAGGCGGGGTCGGGGGAACCGGCCGCGTCGTGCACGCGCCGAGCCTCGCCATCCCGCGCCGGGACCGCCGGCCGCTCGTGGTCACCGTCCACGACGTTCTCTTCCGCGAGTTCCCCGAGGCGTTC
This sequence comes from Actinomycetota bacterium, assembly GCA_035540895.1. Classification (NCBI taxonomy): domain Bacteria; kingdom Bacillati; phylum Actinomycetota; species Actinomycetota bacterium. Next base: position 41,549 of record DATLFR010000229.1, read on the forward strand.
CCGCCGCGCGGGGTCCGGTTCCACGAGGCGATGCTCGGACGGCTCCACGACGCCGATGTGGTGATCGCGCCGTCCCGAGCGACCGCCGTCGCGCTGGCCGGCCTCGACGAGCCACACCCCGACGTCCGGGTCATCCCGATGGGGACCGCGTACACCGCGCCCCCTCCGGAGGTGGTCGAGGAGGTCCTCGCCCGGTTGGAGGTGCAGAGGCCGTACGTCCTGTGGTCGGGGACCGTGGAACCGCGCAAGAACCCCGAGGGTGTGGTGAGGGGGTTCGTGGCCGCGCTCGACTCGGGCGTGCCGGCCGCGGACGACCTGAACCTGTACCTGGTCGGGCCCCCCGGGTGGTGGAGCGGCGATATCGCGGAGATGCTGTCCGACCGCAAGCTGGCCGAGAGGGTCCGGCGGCTGGGCGACCAACCTCCCCTCGTCCGCCAGGCTCTCCTGGCCGGGGCGGAGGCCTTCGTCTTCCCATCGCTCGCCGAGGGGTTCGGGCTCCCGGTGGTGGAGGCCATGGCGTGCGGGTGCCCGGTGGTCACCTCGAACCGGTCCTCGCTCCCCGAGGTCGCGGGGTCGGCGGCGCTGCTGTGCGACCCCGACGACCCGAACTCGATCGGGGAGGCGCTGGCGACCCTGCTGCGAGACCCCGACCTCGCGGCGGACCTCCGCCGCCTGGGCCTGCGCCGCGCGGCCAACTTCACCTGGGAGCGGACGGCACGCCTGACCGCGGCCGTCTACCGCGACCTCGCGGGACGTCGGTGAGGGTGCTCCTCGACGCGACGTCCCTGCCCGGTCATCGGCTGGGCGCGGGACAGTACGTGCTCAACCTGGCCCGCGCCGTCGCCGGGCTGGACGTCGACCTGCATGTGATGGCGAAGGAGATCGACGCCGCGGACCTGGCGGGGAACGGCACCGTCCACACGACCGGGGTCCGGACGCGACCCGCCCGGCTGCTCTGGGAGCAGACGGTGCTCCCGCGGCGCGCCCGGCGCCTGCGTCCGGACGTCTTCCACGGCCCCCACTACACGCTCCCCCGGGCGCTCGGGTCCCCAGGCGTCGTGACGTTCCACGACCCGACCTTCTTCACGATGCCCGAGGTGCACGAGCCGGCGAAGGTGGCCTTCTTCACCCGGGCCGCCCGGGCCGGCGTCGCCCGGGCGCGGCGGGTCGTCGCGGTCTCGGGGTACGCGGCTCGCGGCGCGATAGAGCACGCCGGCGCCGATCCGGACCGGGTGGATGTCGTCCCCCTCGGCGTGGACCATTCCCGCTTCACCCCCGAGGGCGACGACGCGGACGCCGAGCTCCGCTCGCGCGCGGGGGTTCACGGGTCGTACCTCATGTGGGTCGGGGCGCTCGAACCGCGCAAGGACGTCCCGACGCTGGTGCGCGCCTACGCCGCTCTCGCGGCACAGGGGCTGGACCATTCCCTCGTGCTCGTGGGCCCCGACGCGTGGGGGACCGCGGATATCGAGAGGGCCATCCAGCGGTCGGGCGTGCGGGACCGGATACTGCGCACCGGGTACGTCTCGGAGGACACGAAGGCGGCCCTGTACCGGGGTGCGTCGGTGGTCGCCGTCCCGTCTCTCGCGGAGGGGTTCGGGATCCCGGTCCTGGAGGCGATGGCGTGCGGCTGTCCCGTCGTGACGACGACCGGGTCCGCCTGCGAGGAGGTGGGCGGCGAGGCCGTCCTGCTCGTCGAGCCTCGCGACGCCGGCGCCCTGGCCGATGCGATCGGCTCCGTCCTCACCGACCCCGGCGTCGAGAGCAGGCTGCGCCGCGCGGGCCCGACGCGGGCCGCCGGGTACACCTGGGAGCGCACGGCGCAGCTGACCGTCGAGACGTACCGGCGGGCGGCATGAGCGCCGAGACGCGCGTGGCCGCCGTCGTGGTCGACCACGACTCGGCTCCCGAGATCTACGGCTGCCTGCGCGCACTCGCCTCGTCCGACGAGCCGGTGCGGGTCGTCGTCGTCGACAACGCGTCCACGGACGGGAGCCCGGACCGGATAGCCGCCGAGCACCCCGGCGTCGCCCTCGTGCGCAGCCCACGCAACCTCGGTTTCGGCGGAGGCGTGAACCTGGGCGCCCGCGAGGCCGACGAGCCCTACCTGCTCCTCATGAACCCGGACGCGACGCCCGAACCAGCCGCGATCGGACGGCTCGTCGACCTGCTCGAGAGGACGCCGCGGGCGGCGGCCGCCGGGCCCCTGGTCCTCAACCCGGACGGCAGCATCCAGCCCTCGAAGCGCGCCTTCCCGTCGCTCTGGCATTCGGCCCTGCACGGGCTGGTCGGTCCGTTCTGGACATCGAACCCCGGCACCCGCGCCTACATCCTGGCCGACGCGCCGATGGACGAGCCCGTCCGGGTCGGGTGGCTGTCGGCGTCGGCCGTGCTGCTGCGGCGCTCCGCGTTCGACGAGGTCGGCGGCTTCGACGAGGACTTCTTCTTCTTCGTGGAGGACGTCGACCTGTGCCGTCGGCTGGTCGACGCGGGCTGGGAGATGTGGTTCGAGCCCCGCGCGCGCGTCGTGCACACGTGGGGGGGCTCGTGGACGAAGCGCCCCCTCCGCCACCTGTGGATGCACCACCGCAACCTGTTCCGGTACGTGACGAAGCACCGCCGTGGAGCGTGGGTCTTGGCGTACCCTGCCATCGTGGCCGGGCTGGCACTGCGGTTCGTGATGCTGGTCCTGAGGTGGGTGGTGGCCCGCAACGCGGTCCCGTCGCACAGGTCGGGCGTCGGGCGAGGTCAGGGGGACAGGGAGGACTCGGGTTGAGAGCGGTGATCCTCGTGGGAGGAGAGGGGACGCGCCTGCGTCCGCTGACCTTCGACACCCCCAAGCCGCTGATCCCGGTGGCGAACCGGCCTTTCCTGGAGCACGTCCTCGCGCGGCTGTCGCGCCACGGCGTGACCGAGGCGATCCTCACCACGGGGTACCTGGCCGAGGCGTTCGAGGCCTTCCCGGACGCGCTCACCCACGGTGTGAAGCTCACGATCGTGAGGGAGGAGCGTCCGCTGGGGACGTGCGGTGCGGTCCGCAACGTGGCCGAGCTGCTCGACGACACCTTCTTCGTCCTCAACGGCGACATCCTCACCGACGTCGACCTGTCCGAGATGCTGCGCGTCCACCGCGAGCGCAACGCCGTCGGGACGCTCGCTCTGTCGCGGGTGCGGGACCCGAGCGCGTACGGGCTCGTGCCCATCGACGGCGAGGGCCGGATAGAGCAGTTCATAGAGAAGCCCCGCGCGGACGAGTCGCTGAAGACCGACCTCATCAACGCCGGCACCTACATCCTCGAGCCGGACGCGCTGGCCGGTGTCCCGGCGGGCGAGACCTGGTCGTTCGAGCGGCAGCTGTTCCCGGGTCTGCTCTCCGACGGCGCCCCCCTGTTCGGGTTCCCCTCCCAGGCGTACTGGCTCGACCTGGGCACCCCGCAGAAGTACCTGCGGGCCAACGTCGACGTGCTCGAGGGGAAGGTGGGGGAGCCGCCTCCGGGCGAGCGCTCCGCCGCCGGCGTCTGGACCGACACGGGAGCCGATATCGACCCGACCGTGCGACTGCGCGGCCCGGCCGCGATCGGACCCGATTGCCGCGTGGCGGAGGGGGCCGTGATCTACCCTCTCACCTGCATCGGTCCCGACTGCGAGATCGGGGCGGGCGCGGTCATCGAGGAGTCGGTCCTGCACGAGGGCGTGGTCGTCGACCCCAAGGCGGTCGTGGAGAGATCGGTGCTCGCGGGGGGCGTCTACATCGGGGCCGGCTCCCGGGTGGCCGACGCGATCATCGGTCCCGGCGTCCGGGTCGGGGCGGAGAACGAGCTGCGCTCGGGCATCCGGCTCTGGCCGGGTCTCGAGATCCCGGACGGCTCGATCAGGTTCTGAGGTGAAGACGCTCGTCTGCGGGGGAGCCGGGTTCGTCGGGTCCACCGTCGTCGACAGGCTGATCGCGCACGGACACGAGGTCACCGTCCTCGACGACCTGTCCTCGGGAAGGCTCGTGAACCTCGAGCAGGCCCGGCGCGAGCAGCGCATCGGGTTCCACCGGTTCGACGTGCGGTCCGACGCGGTGAGGGACGTGATCTCGCACGCCCGTCCGGACGTCGTGCTGCACCTGGCCGCCCAGGTCTCGGTCCCGGTCTCGGTGGGCCGGCCGCTGCTCGACGCGAACACCAACGTCGTCGGACTCCTGAACGTGCTGGACGCGTGCGCGGCGGCCGGCGTCGGGAAGGTGGTGTACGCGGCCACCGCGGCGATGTACGGACCACAGCGCAAGCTCCCCATCCCCGAGTCGGCGCGCGCGCGGCCGGCCTCCCCGCACGGGATCGCGTCGCGCGCCGCCTGCGACTACCTCCGCTTCTACGCCGAGCACCACGACCTCGACTTCACGGCCCTCGTGCTGTCGAACGTCTACGGACCGAGGCAGCGGTTCGACGCCGAGACCGGGGTCGTGGCCGCCATGGCGGCGGCGCTCTCGGCGGGGCGCGCGCCCAGCATCCACGGGACGGGGCTCGCCACCCGCGACTTCGTGTACGTGGACGACGTCGCCCACGCGTTCGTGCTCGCGTGCGAGCGCGGGTCGGGAGAGGTGGTCAACATCTCGACCGGGATCGAGACGACGGTCAACCGCCTCCACCGGATGGTGGCCGAGGTGACGGGAGCGAGCGTGGAGCCGGTCCACGGCCCGGCCCGGCCGGGCGACCTGCTCGCCCTCTCCCTCGACCCGAGCCGCGCGGCCACCGTCCTCGGATGGGAGCCGTGGACGCCGCTCGGTGACGGGCTCCGCTCCACCGTGGCCTGGGTGCGGACCGAGCTGAAGGCGTCCGGCGAGATCGGCTGACTCAGCGGAACAGGTCGGAGGACGCCGGGCGGACGAGGTCGACCGCTCCGCCCGCCCCCGGCTCCCAGGGATAGCCGCGCACGATGGCGGCCGGCACCCGGTCGATCTTCCCCATGACGAGCTCGGCGGCCGCCGCGAGCTCGTCGATCTGGGCTATCTCGGTGACGGTCAGGACCCGTCCCGCCGGGTCGGTCTCTCCCCGGTGGTCGCGCAGCGGCGCGATCGCGGCCGACCCGATGGCCACGTTGGTCTGCCCGACGCGCCAGGGGCGCCCGAACGTGTCGGACACGATGACCGCCACCTCGCCTCCCGCCCGCTCGGACAGCGTCCGCGCGATCCTGCGGGCCGACGCATCGGGGTCGCGCGGGAGGAGAGCCACCCAGCCCTCGGCGACGTTGGAGGAGTCCACCCCCGCGTTCGCGCAGACGAAGCCGTGCGTGGTCTCGACTATCAGGTGCGAGGGCGTCTCCCGGACGACCCGGCGCGCCTGGGTGCGCACCACCGCCCTCACCTCGTCGCGGCCTGCGGCCGCGACGAGGCGTCCCTCCGCCTTCGACACGATCTTCTGCGCGATCACGACCACGTCGCCCGGCTCGACCCGGTCCCCCTGGGCCTCGGCTGCCTCCGACACGATCGCGCCGACGTCGGCGCCCGCCTCCACCTCGGCGATCCCGCCAACGGCGATCACCCGGAGCTCAGGACGAGGCATCGGCGACCACCGTCTTCGCCAGCCGCGCGGCGTCCTCCGGTGATCTCATCACCGTGTCGCACACGACCGGCCTCATGCCCAACGCGGCGACGGCCGGGGCGGTCTGCGCGTCGCGCTCGTCGAGCACGAACACGTCGACGAGCCCGGCATAGATGCGCGCCACCCCTACCGGCGACACCTCGTGTCCGAGCGAGGCCATCAGGCGGTCGGCTGGCCCCTTCAACGCCCGTCCGCCCACGATCGGGGAGACCGCGACCCGGACCCCGCGAGCCCCCTCGAGCGCGGACCTGAGGGGGCCCATCGCGAGCATCGGACCGAGGGAGAGGATGGGGTTGGACGGGGGGAGGAGCACGAGGTCGGCGGCCTCCACCGCTTCGACGACCCCCGGGGCGGGCGAGGCCTGCGCGGCCCCCTCGTAGCGGACCTCCCCCACCGGAGGCTCCTGCCGCAGGCGAACGAACCACTCCTGGAAGGCGTACCCGCCCACCACCGTGCGCACCCGGTCGTCGGACATCGGAATGACGGTCGTGTCCAGGCCCATGGACCGGCGCAGCGCGTCGGTGGCCTCGGACAGGGACATGCCCGTGTCCAAGAGCCTCGTCCGCAGCATCTTCGTGGCCAGGTCGCGGTCCCCGAGCGCGAGCCACTCCTGAGCGTCCACGCCTTGAAGCCGCGACGCAAGGCCCGCGTAGCGCTCCTGCCCCGAGAACGTGTCCCCCCCGATCCCCCACCCTCGCTCCCAATCCTGGATCGCGGCCAGGTGGTACAGGACGGTGTCGATATCGGGGCTGAGGTGCAGGCCGCGCACGGACTCGTCGTCGCCGGTGTTCACGACCACCGCCAGGTCCGACGGCGCCACGACCCGGACCAGGCCGCTCAGCAGCCTGGCTGACCCGACCCCGCCCGCGAGCGCGACGATCCGCATCAGGCGCCGATCGTAGCCGTCAGCAGGATCGGTCCGCGCCCTCTCCGCAGGCCGCCACCACGCGGCCCTGCGAGCGCGCCACGAGCGCGGCCATGTAGTGGGTGGCGTCGTAGACGCCGATCCACAGACCGTTGCGGACGGGGTAGGTCTGGCGCCGCTGGTCGGTGAAGACGGCCTCCACCTCGTCCGCCCCGGCCGCCTGTCCGACCGCCCAGGCGTACCCGGCGTCGACCGCGATCGCCTCGGCCACCTTGCGGATGGCGGTCGGTTCCGTGGGAGCCGGGACGCAGGTGCGGTGCCCGGTCGCCGGAGCGTCCTCCGGGACGGCCGTGACCGGCTCGGTCCGGACGGCCAGGCAGTGGGACGGACCGGCCACCTCCAACGCGTCGAGTGCCCAGGCCGCCTGGTCGATCCGACCCTCGTGGACCGTCCGCAGGTCGGGGGTCGGCTGGACGACATCCACCGGGTCGACGTACTGGATCGGGACCCTCAGCTCCTCCAGCGCCCGGATCCGCGGCGCGGACGGGTACACCCCGACCGCGCCCGGACCGAGGATCGCCCCGTGGAGGCTGCTCGGGAAGATGCGCTGGACGTCCTCGGCGTAGGTCTCTCCCGGGCGCGGCACCTCGTGGGAGACCACCTCGTACACCCCGTCGGACCCTCGCGTGTGCAGCAGCGCGGGGAGGATGAGCGTCTCTCCCCGCAGCGCGGAACCCGAGCGAGGCATGTACTCCTCGCAGTACGCCCAGATGTACGCGTCGACGCCGTCGGCCACGTCGGCGTGTCCGAGCAGGTCCCACGTGCAGAAGACGGCCCCGCCCCCCGGCGCGCGTCCGATCCTCGTCTGCAGGTACTCGCGGAAGCCCTCCTGGAGGGCGATGACGTTCGCCGAGCTGCGCGGTGCCGCGACCGGCGTGGGGGTGGGGGAGGGCGTGTCGCGCGGAGCGAAGACGGAGGCGAGGACGGCCACGACGGCGCCGACGAGGAAGATGGCCAGAGCGCCGAGCACGAACCGGTTCATGCGGTCGAAGGGCATGAGAACACCCTACGCAGCGCGCCGGTAGTATCGCCCCACGACTAGGAGGGGTGCCGAGCTGGATCGAACCGTACGCAAGGCGTTGAGCCGCAGCGCCGCCGGGGAGCCCCTGCTCGTCTCCCACGTCGCCGCGCTCTTGTCCTGCTCCGACGACGACCTGGCCTCCGTGCTGGACCGCGCCCGAGCCGTCCGCGACGACGCGCTGGCGCTGCGTGGCCTGCCCCGCGTCGTGACCTACTCGCGGAAGGTGTTCATCCCTCTCACCCGCCTGTGCCGGTACCGGTGCTCCTACTGCACGTTCGTGGAGACGAGGGTGCGTCCGGGAGCCGAGTACCTGTCCGACGAAGAGATACTCGCGATCGCCCGTGAGGGACGCCGGTGGGGCTGCACGGAGGCCCTCTTCACGCTCGGCGAGGCGCCGGAGCTCCGGCACCCGGAGGCGCGTGAGCACCTCCTCGACAGAGGGTTCGGGTCCACGGTCGACCTGCTCGTGCACGCGGCGGACCTCGTCCTGACGCAGACCGGTCTGCTCCCGCACGTCAACCCGGGCGCCGTCACCCGCGAGGAGATGGCCCGGCTCCGCGACGTCGCCCCGAGCCAGGGGCTGATGATGGAGCAGCTCTCGGATCGGCTCCTGCTCCCCGGACAGGCGCACGCCGGAGCCGCGGGCAAGGCTCGCGCCGTCCGGCTCGAGCAGCTGGAGCACGCCGCCCGTACGGACACCCCCTTCACGACGGGGCTCCTCATCGGGATAGGGGAGTCGCTGGCGGAACGAGCCCAGACGATCGTGGACATCCGCGACGCCGATCGGGGACAGGTCCAGGAGGTCATCGTCCAGAACTTCCGGGCGAAGGCGGACACCCCGATGCGGGGGGCCCCGGACGCCCTCGAGGCGGACATGGTCCGGACGATCGCCGCCTGCCGCCTCGTCTTCCCGCCGCGCGTCGCGGTCCAGGCGCCGCCGAACCTGACGCCCCGCACGTACGGCCGGTACCTCGCCGCCGGCATCGACGACTGGGGCGGTGTGTCGCCGGTCACCCCCGACCACGTGAACCCCGAGATGCCCTGGCCGCGTCTGGACGAGCTCGCCCGGACCTGCGCCGAGCACGGGTTCACGCTCCGGCAGCGGCTCCCGATCCACCCTCGGTACCTGGCCGACGACGCCCTCGAGCGCTGGGTCTCCCCCCGCGTACGGCGGCACGTGCTGGCGGTGGCCGACGCGTCCGGACTCGCGCGCGAGGAGCGCTGGTACGCGGGCGAGGGCTGGACCCCGGTCCGGCGAGCCGCGCAGCCGGTCCCGAGACGGAGAGCTCTCGCGATCGCGTCCAACCGTCCAGCCGCGACCGCCGAGCAGGTCTCGGACGGGGCCGTCTCAGGCGGTTGCGGGGACGCCTCGGGCGCGCCGCCCACGGGGTTCGACGAGATGCTGCCGGACCTCGACGGCCGCACGGTCTTCGACGCGGAGCGGGCCGACCTCGCCGGCGGATGGCTCGCGCCCTACCTCTCGCTGTCCGGGGAGCCGGCGCGGGACGTGGGGGAGCTGATCCGCGCTGCCCGGGCCGGTGACCGGCTGACGCTCGAGGGGGCGGAACGGCTCCTGCGAGCGGAGGGTCCGGACCTGCGTGCGGTGGTGGAGGCCGCCGATGCGCTGCGCAGCGAGGTCTGCGGCGACGAGGTGTCCTACGTCGTGAACCGCAACATCACGTACACCAACACGTGCCACACCGGGTGCGGGTTCTGCGGGTTCGCCCGCCCGGTCGGACACGCCGACGGCTACTACTTCGACCCCGGGCAGGTGGCCCAGAAGGCCAAGGAGGCGTGGGAGCTCGGCGCGACCGAGGTCTGCGTCCAGGGCGGCATCCACCCGGCCAACGACGGCCGCATCTACCTCGAGATCGCCCGAGCCGTGAAGGAGGCCGCCCCCGGCATACACCTGCACGGCTTCTCGCCGCTCGAGGTGGTGGTCGGCGCCCGGACGCTCGGCCTGTCGCTCGACCGCTACGTCCCGATGCTCGCCGAGGCGGGGGTCGACTCGATGCCGGGCACGGCGGCCGAGATCCTGGACGATCGCGTCCGCCCGAAGATCACCCCCGAGAAGCTCACCGCGTCGGACTGGTTCGAGGTGATGCGGGCGGCTCACCGGTCCGGGATACGGTCCACCTCCACCATCATGTTCGGCCACGTCGACGACCCCCGGTCCTGGGCCGTGCACCTGCTCGGCCTGCGCGACCTCCAGGCGGAGACGGGCGGGTTCACCGAGCTCGTCCCGCTCCCGTTCGTCCATCACCGCTCGCCCATCTTCATGCGGGGGGCGTCGCGCGCCGGGCCTACGTGGCGGGAGTGCGTCCGGATGCACGCGGTCTCCCGCCTCCTGCTTCACCCGCTGATCACGAACATCCAGGCGTCCTGGGTGAAGATGGGCGTCGAGGGGGTGGTCGCGATGCTCCACGCCGGCTGCAACGACTTCGGCGGCACCCTGATGGAGGAGCACATCTCACGGATGGCCGGGGCGAGCCACGGGCTCGGCGTCGCCGTGGAGACCATCGAGGAGGCCATATGTTCGGCCGGACGGACGCCGCGCCAGCGCACGACCACGTACGGCCGACCCGAGGTCGGCTACCGGGCCCGGGTCGCGGCCGGAGCCTGACCGCTCGACGCCGAGGTATGTGGCCACGACCTGCGCGAAGCGTCCTATACTTCTGGCTCCAGGCCGCGGCCGGCATCCCGCCCACCCATAACCCGATCCGAGCGAGGCGCGAGCACCCATGAACGGATTCGAGGACGTGATCACGGCTGCCGTCGACCGGCAGCTCTCCGAGCAGCGGGCCCTGCAGGACGTGCTGGTGCGGGTCCAGGAGTCACTCGAGGCGCTCGCCCGGACCGTCGACGAGCAGGCCGACAGACAGGGTCCGGACCTCGGCGGCATCCCCGACGCCGTCCGCGCGCTCAGCGAGGTGATCCGGGAGCGGCTGGAGAGGATCGAGGGCCGGCTGGGCGATCAGCCTGTACCGGACGTCGGGGGAGCGGTGAGGGAGGAGCTGGCCTCGGCCCTCGACCCGCTCGTGGCCGACGTCAGGCAGGCGGCCGAGGCTCACGGGGGGCGACTGGCCGAGATCGAGGAGGCCGTCCGGGCCCTCCGGGAGGATGCGGCGAGCGAGCCCGCCCTGGACGCCCTGCACGTGTCGATCCGGGCCGCCTCCGACGACGTCCAGGCGCTCGCTCAGGCCGTGCTGGACCTCAACGCCGGCCTGCGCGACTGGTCCGGACGGATCGAGGAGCGGGTGGACGACCTGTCGCGGTCGGTGAGCGACACCCTCCGCGACCAGGCGGACGAACAGAGGCGCTGGCAGGACCAGGTCGCCGACACGGTGGTCGCGGCGGTCACCGAGATGGGCGGGATGGTGAAGGAGTCCACCCGCGCCCTCGGGGACCGGCTGGACGGCGTGGAACAGCAGTTGGTCGAGGCGGAGTCGCTCTCCAGCTACCTGCGGGACCAGACGGAGGACCTGGACAAGGTCCTGACCGGGCTGGGCGACGTACCGCAGCGCCTGGAGGGGGCCGTCGCGCAGGCTCTCCGCCGGGCCCTAACCGTGAGGGCGGGGCTCATCGGCGAGGCTGAGAAGGCGCTGGACAAGGTCTTCTCCCCCCTGTCGAGCCGTCTGGACCGGATGATCGCGTCGATGGACGAGGTCGGGTCGGCCATGTCGGACGAGAAGCTCACCGAGGAGGTGAGACGGGTGGCCCAGCGCCAGTCCGAGCTCGACTCCCGTCTGGACGAGATGCAGGACACCGTGCTGACCCAGCTCGAGGAGCTGGCCGAGTCCGTCCAGGCGGCGGTGGAGACGGCGGCCGAGGCGCGGGACGCCGCCGTGGAGGCGAGCGAGACCGCCGCCGCCATCCCGGCCATCCCGAGCGACGGACCGGGGGCCAGCGGCGGGGCCTCCCGAAAGAAGGCGGCTCCGAGGAAGACGGCGAGGACCAAGACGACCGCGAGATCGTCGTCCACGCGGAAGCCGAAGGCCGCCGCGAAGGCCAAGACCAAGACCGCCGCCAAGGCGAAGGCGAAGACGTCGAAGCGGGGGGCGTCGGGCGCGCGCCGCACCCGCAAGGCGGCGGGGAAGACCCGGACCCGCGACTACATCCCCGTCTGATCCATGGATCGACGGGGCGTGCTGGCCGTACTCGTCGCGCACGCGTCGGGGTCGTGGCTGCAGGAGGCCCTCGAGTCGCTCTCGGCCCAGAGCCACGGTGATCTCGAGATCGTCGTCGCCCGCGTCGGGGATCTGGCGGTCCCGAAGCGCTCCGGGGTGCGGGTCCGGGCGCTCCCACCCGGCACCGGCTTCGCGGCCGCGGTGAACGACGCCGTCCGGGCGGCGGGCGGCGACCACCCGTACCTGCTCGTCCTGCACGACGACGTGGTGCTCGAGCCGGACACTGTCTCCCGCCTCGTAGAGGAGGCCGAGCGGTCCCCCGACGCGGTCGCCGTGGGCGCCAAGCTGCTCGAGATGGACCGTCCCCACGTCCTTCAGGAGGTGGGCGGCTCCATCGACCGCTTCGCCGTACGCCACACCGGCATCGACCCGGACGAGGTCGACCACGGTCAGTACGACGACACGAGCGACGTGCTCTACGCGTCCTCGGCCTGCCTGCTCGTCCGTCGCTCCTCCTACGACGAGGTGGGGGGGTTCGACGCGGGCTCGTGGCCGCTCTACGACGACGTCGACCTGTGCTGGAGGCTGCGCCGGGCGGGAGGACGCGTGGTCGTGGCTCCCGCGGCGCGCGCCCGGCACGCGGCCGCCCTCTCGCGGGGGCGGCGCCGGGCGGCCGGGCGAGGGTTCGGTTCGGTCGGGCTCCTGGTCCAGGCCGAACGGGGCCGTCTCAGGTTCATGCTCAAGAACTACGCGGCCGTCTCCCTCGCGGTGATCCTGCCGCAGTACCTGCTCATCTCGCTCTGGCGGCTCGGGGTGGCCGTCGTGAGACGGGAGTTCTGGCGCGTTCGCACCTCCTTCGCCGCCTGGGCCCGTATCGCCGGCGAGCTGGGCCGCATCCGGGAAGCGCGCAGGTCCCCAGGCCCTCACCGGGTCGACGATCAGGAGCTGCTGCAGCTCGCCTCCCGGCGGGCCGTGCTCGCCCGGCGCGCGGAGAGGGTCGGGACGGTGAGCCGGTTCGCCGAAGGATGGGCGGCCGTCGAGCAGCGCGTGACATCCCGACTGAGGGACCCGGCCACATGGGCGGCGGTCGCCGCATCGGCCGTCGTGCTGCTCGTGATGGGGGATGTCCTGTGGGGAGGGACCTTCACGCTGGGCGAGGTGCGGCCGTTCCCGCGCCTGGCCGAGGCGCTGCGGTCCTACGCCGCGAGCTGGCACCCCGGACGGCTCGACCCTGCGGCACCGGCCGCCCCCGGCATCCTGATCCTCGGCGCGCTCAGATCCGTGGTCAGGTCGCGCGCTCTCGCCGAGAAGGTCCTCCTGATGGCGCCGCTGATCGTCGCGGCCGGCGGGGGAGCGAGGCTGAGCCGCGTCATGGGGGTGGAGGAGAGCGGACGTCGGTGGTTGGCCGTCCTCACGGCGGTGAACCCGGTCACGCTGCTGCTCCTGCGCGACGGGCTCGTCGGTCCCCTGGTGCTCTGGGCGGCCACGCCCTGGTTCGTCGCGGCGTTCCTCAACCCCCCCCACGCCGAGGCCGGCGGACGCATGGACGAGATCAGGTGGCGGTCCCGGTGGGCGCTCGGCGCGGCCGCGGTCACCGCTCTTCACCCTCCGACGCTCCCCTGGCTCCTGCTCGTGTTCGGCGCGATCGTGCTCGCCCGGTCGGAGGACGGGCTCAACCCGCGCCGCCTCCAGCTCCTGGCCACCGCGGTGGCGGGCGCCTTCCTCCTCTGCCTCCCGTGGTCTCTGCAATGGTTCACGCAGCACACCCCGCTGCTGGGCTGGCCCTCCGACGTCCTCGGCGCCGGCCGGGTCGGCCTGGCCGAGGCGACGTTCGGTATCGGGTGGCCCCTCCTGGCCTGGCTGGCCGTGGCCCTGGTCATGTCGGTGCTCGTCGGGCCGACCCGGACCACGGTCTCGCTGATCCTGCTGCTCGCGGTGGTCTGGCTGGGGGGCTCGATCCGGGTCATCCCGCGCCCGAGCGCGGCCGCCGCGGTGGGGTGGTGCGTCGTGCTCCTGCTCGCCTTCGTGGCGAGGCGCGTCCGCGACGAGATCGGCCGATACGAGCTCGGGTGGCGTCAAGGGGTGGTGGTGCTCAGCATCCTGCTCGTCGGGAGCGCGTGGGCGGGGGCCGCCGTGGGCGCGGTCTCCGATGGCGCGGATGCGCAGCACGTCCGGATCCTCCCCCCGGGCGACCGGGAGGGACGGGTCCTGTGGCTGTGGCCGGCATCGGAGACCACCGTGGCCTGGGTCACCGACGGCTTCCGGACCGAGATGACGTCGTACCCGGCCGAGTCCGGACCGGAGCTGAGGCTGCTCCGGGCGGCGGTGGACGCGGCCGAGCGCGGACGGACCCACCGGGCCGGGTCGGTCCTGGCGCTGGGAGACGTGTCCCACGTCGTCGTGCTCGGCGGCCCGGCTCCCCTCTCGAAGCTCGGACAGCAGGCGGACCTCGTGCTGACCGAGAGCCAGCAGGGCGGCCGCGTGTACGACAACGAGGCCTGGATGGGTCCAGCCATGCGGCTCGTTCGGCCCCCGCGTCAGGCGCTCTCGGCGGAAGGACTCGCCGCTCTCGTCGAGGCTCCGGCCAGGGTGCCGGCGACCCCACGCGGGCGCGGCCTGAACCTGCGCGTGGAGGAGCCGGGGGACGGCGTCCTCTACCTCGCCGGCGGGCTCAGACGAGGCTGGACGATCGACGGCGAGCGGGCCCGTCCCGTCGCCGCCGGCGTGTGGGTGGAGGCCGAAGGGGTGTCGGGACCGGTCCGGGCGACGCCCCCGATGGGGTGGACCCGGATCGTCCTCGCGGTCCAGGCCCTCGCGTTCGCCGTGGTGGCGGGGGCGTGGGTCCTGTCGCTGTACCTGGCCGGCCCCGGGACCGGACCGGTCCCCATACGTCGGCTGGAGCTGAGGCTGCTGTCCCTGCGCAGCGGTCTCGCCCTCGTGCCCGTCCTCGCCGCCGCCGGGGCCGGCGTCGTCGCATGGTCCGGGCTCGCCGCCGCCGTGCCCGACCAGTTCCTCTCGACCGCGTGGTTCTGTCCGCCGGCCGCACGCGGCGCGACCCAGCAGCTGGCCATCGTGAACCCAGGGTCGGGACCGGCTCGTTTCCTCGTCCGTCCGGCCCTCGCCGCTCCTGCGACGGAGAGCGCCGTCCTGCCCGCGGGGGCGAGGCGGACGATCGACCTCGACCCGCCCCAGGGGGCCGTCGTCGAGGCGTACGGCCGCGATCTCGCCGTCGCGACCGTGGCCGTCGACGGAGCGCGCAGCGCGACGACCGTCTGCGCGAGCGACGTGGAGCGCACGGTGGTCTTCGCGGAGGGCGGACGGGGAGCCACCCGGGCCCGGGAGAGGCTGACCGAGACGTACGTCCTCTACAACCCGTTCCCCGAGCCGGCTCGCGCGGCGGTCCGGTTCTACACCCCAGACGAGACGATCTCGCCGCCGGCGCTGCAGGACGTGACCGTCGAGCCCGGAGGGACGGCCACCGTGGACCCCGAGACCCAGCTCGAGCCCCAGAACGACCTGAGCGTGGAGGTCACGGTCTGGCAGGGGAGGGCTCTCGTCTCCCGGCGCCTCTCTACGCCCATCGAGGTGAACTGGTCGCTGGGCACGATCCCCAGCCCGTCCGGCGCCTTTCCGCGCGTATCGACCCTCGAGGCGTCATCGCAGATCGTCGTGGTCAACCCGCGCGACCGAGCAGGCGAGGTGGTGCTCACGCTCGTCGGGGAGCAGGGGTCCCTGCCGCGCGCGACCTTCGAGGTCGAACCCAGGAGCCGGACGACCTACGACCTGGCCGGCCCAGCTCCCGACCACGAGCAGCTGCTCGTCCAGGTGAGGGCCGCCCCGCCCATGGCCATGGAAGCGGTCGTGGTGCCGCAGCAGAGGACCGACCGGTCCATCCTCGCGCTCCAGCAGCCCCGCGCGGGATGGGTCGTCCCCGCTGCGGAGGGGCGCACCCTGCTGCTCGGCAACCCGGGGACGCGTCCCGTCCGCGTCGCGTTGCGCCGGCTCGGCCCCGGACCCGCTCTCCGCCCCGTCACCGTGCCCCCCGCCCGGATCGTCGCGGTCGACCTCAGGGCCGACCCCGGCCCGTTCGGGGTGGCCCTCGGGGCCTCGGGCGGGCCCGTCACCGCCGCGGTCGTCGGCGGACAGGGGGCCGCCCCGGCCCTTCCCCGCTGACCCGCCGCGCGGCGTTCGACTTGCGCCCCTCTGTACGCTAGGGTTTTCACAAGTTCACTCACGTTCCCGGCCCCGGTTCGATGCGCCTGCTCACACGCCTGATCCACTTCCCGTCGCGACGCTCCGCCCAGATCGCGATCCTCGTCTCCGTGGCGATCGTCGTCGCTGGGGCGACCGCGGCCGTGGGTCTCGACCGACGCCGGTCGGACCAGCTCCTGCCCGACACGCGGATCGGGGGTATCGACGTCGGCGGGCTCAGCGTCACCGACGCGACCGCCGTCCTCACGCGCGCGCTCGAGGACCCCCTCCACCGCGACATCACGGTCCGGGGACCCGGCCTGGACGTCCGGACCACCCCCTGGAAGCTCGGCATGAGGATCGACGTCGCGTCCGCCGTGGAGCAGGCGGCCGAGCAGGCCCGAGAGGGCCACCTCGTGCGCCGCGTGTGGCGACACCTGGCGGGCGGGGGCGACCGCGAGGTCGCACTCGCGCCCACCCTCGACCGGTCGGTGCTCGAGTCGTTCGTCGAGGACGCCGCCGACCGGGTGAGGATCACCGCGGTCGACGCGACCATGAAGACCTCGGACGGTTGGCTCAGGTTCACTCCGTCCAAGTCGGGTCGGGAGCTCGACGTGGAGGCGGCCGCGGAGAGCCTGCGGGAGGCCGTCGCGGGGACGGGCACCGAGGTCTCCCTCAGCACCCGGGTCGTGGAGCCGAAGGTTCCTGCATCGGCCTTCGCCACGGCGATCCTGGTCCGGGCCGGTGAGAACAAGCTCTACCTCTATCGCAACGGCGTCGTCGCCAAGACCTACGATGTCGCGACGGGGTCTCCCCAGCACGCCACCCCGCTCGGGAGGTATGAGATCGTCCGGAAGCGGAAGAACCCCACCTGGGTGAACCCGGGCAGCGACTGGGCGAAGAAGATGCCCGCCTCCATCCGCCCCGGACCGGACAACCCGCTCGGGAGTCGCGCGCTGGACATCAACGCTCCCGGCATCCGGATCCACGGGACCCCGGACGCCCGTTCGATCGGTTTCAGCGTCTCGCACGGTTGCGTGCGCATGCACATGGCGGACGCCGAGGACC
>DATLFR010000230.1 GCA_035540895.1 Actinomycetota bacterium
TGATCTGGCACCGGCGGGGCCGGACGTGGCACGACGTGTGGTCGGGGACCCGGGTGGTCTCGGGCCACCCCCCGCCCCGACCCCGACGCCGGCGGTGGGGCCCGACGCTCGCCCTGACGGCCTCGTCGCTCCTGCTCCT
Source organism: Actinomycetota bacterium (assembly GCA_035540895.1). Lineage (NCBI taxonomy): Bacteria > Bacillati > Actinomycetota > Actinomycetota bacterium. Next base: position 140 of record DATLFR010000230.1, read on the forward strand.
GACCTCTCTGATCGTGTTGGACAACCGCATCGCCGGAGGCGGGGTGGAAGCCGAGCTGGTCTCCCTGCGGGAGCTGGACCCCGGCACCTGCTACGTCCAGCCGGACTGGGAGGACGAGGGGGTTCGCCGGGTGCCGTGCGGCGAGGAGCAGGACGCGGAGGTCTACTTCTCCTACACCGACCCCGCTCCCAGCGGCGACCCCTACGACGAGGAGGCGCTCGACGCATCCGCGCGCGAGCGGTGCGGCGCAGAGCTCGCGTCGTACGTCGGCTGGGACCCCGGGGACGCCTGGGAGGTCGAGCCGGTCTACCCGGACCCCCAGAGCTGGGACGACGGGGAGCGCCGCGTCGTCTGCACGGTGTGGGGGTGGTCGGTCCCCGGGTCGGCCCGGGGCGCAGGACGTACGGGAACGCCCACGCTCGCCTGAGTCAGAACAGGGGCCCGTCCGCGGGTTCGGTCTCCCTCTTCACCCTCTCGTCGCGCTCGAGGAAGAAGGCCCCGATCGAGCCGGCCAGCGCGGCGAAGACCACGACGGCCCACGTGGTGAGGAAGACGTCGAGCAGCTGCTGCACCCCGCCGTCCGTCCCCATGGGCTGCCCGGCGGTCGCGAGCACCCACACGTCGCGGAACGCACGGGTGAACGACCCGTAGCCGCCGTAGTCACAGGAGAGGTTCACGCCGGCCAGGACGACGAGGACGTGGATGATCGCGAGGGCGCCGAGCCGGTTCACGAGCGTGCGGCCGGTCCGTCGCCCGGTGCGAAGCACCGAACCCAGCGCGCGTCCGGTCCGGGCGGTGCGCGCGACCCGGGCCACGCGCAGGACGCGCAGGACGCGCAGGAACGGGAGCGCCAGTATCGGCACCTCCCACCAGTTGCGCCGCAGGAAGGCGGCCGTGGAGGGAGCGACGACCATCCGCGCCAGGTACTCGAGGACGAAGACCGGCCAGACGATGAGGAAGAGGGTCTCGAGCGCGGACCGGGCGGGGCCGACGTCCACGCACTCGTTCAGCGTCAGGAACGCGACCGCCTGTCCGAGCCCGAGGGGGATCATGAAGGGGTCGAGCACCTCGCCGATCCGCTCGGCTACCAGTTCCCGGCGCGAGTACTCGCGGTCGCCCTCCACGCGCGCATCCTAGCGACACGCCGGCGACGGGCGTCTCCCCTAGATGCGGCGATCCTCCCAGTGCCGCTCCCGCAGCGCCGGCTTCGCGATCTTCCCGGAGGCGGTCCGGGGCAGGGCCTCGACGAACTCGATCGTCCGCGGGCACTTGTAGTGCGCGAGCCGGTCCCGGCACCACGCGACGAGCTCGTCCGGGGCGACCTCCGACCGGGCCGCGACGACGGCGTGGACGCGCTCGCCCCACCTGTCGTCCGGCACGCCGATCACGGCCGACTCGACCACCGACGGATGGGAGTCGAGGACGTTCTCGACCTCGGCCGGATACACGTTCTCGCCTCCTGTGATGACCATGTCCTTCAGGCGGTCGACCACGTAGAAGTAGCCGTCCTCCTCACGCCCGACGTCCCCCGTGCGCAGCCAGGAGTCGGACGTGAACGCCTCCGCGGTCGCGTCCGGACGGTTGAGGTAGCCGTCCATGATCGACGGCCCCCGGAGCTGGATCTCGCCGTCCTGCAGGCGCACGTCGGTGTAGAAGTACGGGCGTCCGGCGGAGCCGATCCGCTCCCGCGCCCGCTCGGCGGGAAGGCAGAGCGCGTTCGGAGCGGCCTCGGTGAGACCGTATCCCTGGATGAACTGGACCCCGCGGGCCTCGTAGGACTCGATCAGCGAGAGGGGGGCGGGAGCCCCGCCGCACACCACGAACCGCAGCCCGGACAGATCGGCGTCGGAGAAGCGGGGGTGCTCCCGCATGAACAGGTAGATGGCGGGCACCCCCATCATCCAGGTCACGCCGCGGCGCTCGATCGCCTCGATGGCGCGGCCTGCGTCGAACTCGGGCTCGAGCACGACGGTCGCGCCCTTCCAAAGCATCACGAGCGTGTTCACGTTCCACCCGCCGATGTGGAACATCGGCAGCACCATCAAGGAGCGGTCCGTCGAGACGATGTCGACGCCGAGCAGCATGTTGAGGTTCGTCCAGAAGAAGTTGCCGTGCGTCAGGACGGCCCCCTTCGGACGCCCGGTCGTCCCGGACGTGTACATGGCCATGAGGGGGTCGTGCGATCCAACCAGCACGGACGGCTCCTCGTCCTCGCCGTCGAGGCCGGCTAGCCCTTCGTCGTCGAGCACGAGCGACGCCCCCGCATCGGACACGATCCACTCGATCTCCTGCTCCGCCAGGCGCCAGTTGAGCGGGACGACGACCGCGCCGAGCTTCGCGATGGCAAAGAAGGCCTCGAGGTGGTCGACGCTGTTGCGGGCCAGAACCCCGACCCGGTCGCCACGGGAGACGCCGCGTGCCCGCAGCGCCGAGGCCTTCCGGTTCACGCCGGAGTTCAGCTCGGCGAAGGTGACCTCGCGGGTACCGTCGTCCACCGCGACGCGCCAGGGGGTCAGCTCGGCGCGGCGGCGCGCCCAGAAGCCGATGCTCTCGTACGGGAAGGCCGCTACCGGGTCACGCGGGTGCATTTCCCCAGCTGATGCAGGAGGCGGCCCACGTGTAGCCGGTCCCGGCGGCCAGGAGGCAGACGAGGTCGCCGTCGGTCAGGCGCCCCGCCTCCCGCGCGAGCTCGAGCCCGATGAAGGGGTCGAGGGCGGACATGTGACCCCAGTCGTGCAGGTACCAGGCCTGCTCGGGCTGCAGGCCCAGCTTCGCGACGAGCGTGTCGTGCAGCGAGCGCTTGAAGTGGATCGGGACCAGGAAGCGGAGGTCGTCGAGGGACCGTCCGGACCGCTCGATCGCCTCCGTGGCCACGTGGAGGAAGTTGGGGACCGTGATCGGGTCGAGCGCGTCCTTCATCTCACCGGGGTCGCGGACGTCGAGGTGGTGCATGCGGCGGTCCACCGTCTCGTGGGAGGCGGGGTGGACCGAGCCGCCGGCCGGCACCCGGACATCGAGCGCGAACCGCCCGTCGGTGATCAGGCAGGACTCCAGCACCTCGTTCGTCCGGGAGCCCCGCTCGAGCAGGACGGCCACGCCCCCGTCGCCGAAGTTGAACATGAACCGCGCGCGCTCGTTGGAGTAGTCGAGCAAGGACCCCTCCTTGCACCCGGCCACCATGAGCACCCGATGGAGCCGCTCGTCGGAGCGGATCATGTCGCGCACGACCTTGAGCCCGACCGGCGCGCCGGCGCTCACGTTGATCAGCTCGAGGGCGAAGGCGTTGCGCGCGCCGATCCGGTGCGCGATGTGGGGCGACGCGCTCCAGACCTCGAAGTCCTTCCAGTAGGAACCGAAGTAGACGACCGCGTCGATGGTCGCGGGATCGATCGACTCGCGCGCGAACAGGTCGAGGGCGGCCGAGACGGCCATATCGGACACGTGCTCGTCGGGTCCGGACACGTGCTTCCCGGTCAGTCCGAACCTGTCCACCAGGACGTGCTCCGGGATGCCGGACAGCCCGGCGATCTCGGCGGCCGTCATGTACCCGTCCGGACGGTGGTAGGCGATGCCGCGGATCCCGACCGGCGTCACCGGCGATGCTCCCGGATGAGGGCGTGGAGCCAGTCGGGGTCCTCGATCATGATCAGGTGTCCGGCCCCCTCGAGGATCTCCAGCCGGGCGCCTTCGATCCTCTCGGCCAGCATGTAGGCGTTCTCTACGGGCACCACGCGGTCGGCCGTGCCGTGAGCGACCAGCGTGGGAGCCGTGATGCTCGCGCACTCGGCCGTGACGTCGGCCGTCCCGCCCGCGGTCGCCTGCGCGACGTAGGCGTCGAAGGAGGGGACGTGCGCCAGCCGCAGGGCGACGATCCGGTCGAACTCCTCGGGATGCTCCTCCGTCCACCCGGGCCGGAACGAGAGCGGCATCACCCTTCGGATCCGCTGCTCCGGGGTCAGCTCGGGAGCCGGGTCGAGCATCACCGCGGCCGTCTCCGCGGGAACCGGCACCGCGGCCGGGCCCCCGTGCGTCGTCGACAGCAGGAAGAGGGTCCGGACGCGCTGTGGGTACCGCGCTGCGATCGACTGGGCGATGACGCCGCCGAGGGAGACCCCCAGGACGTTGGCCGTGTCCACGCCCGCGTCGTCCAGGACGGCCACCGCGTCGTCCGCCATGTCGTGCACCGTGTACGGATCCGTGACCGGGGTGGACGACCCGACCCCGCGGTTGTCCATCGCGATGACCCGGTGATCGCGCGAGAGCTCCGGGATCTGGACGTGCCACCCCCACCTCGCGTAGCCGAGACCCATGATCAGCAGGAGCGGCGGTCCGTCGCCGTGCACCTCGTACGCGATCTCGACGTCGCCATTGCGCGCGACCGGCATCAGCCGTCCGCCCCCGCCATCCGCAGCGCGAGCAGCGCGTGCACGTCCGCGACGTCGGTATCGCCGAGCGAGCCGCCCGGCCTGTACCAGTCGGCCACCCGGATGCCCATGTTGATGATCGCCAGCCCGGTTATCCGGATGTCCGGCACGTCGAAGACCCCCGCCCGGACCCCTCGTTCCAGGACCTCGTTGAAGAGCAGACGCAGGCGGCGCCGGAGCTGGACGACCTGAGTCCGGCCGGGGTCGGGCAGGGAGCCGATCTCCTGGTTCGCGATGCGGGCGAGTTCCCGGTGGCGGGTGTGGAAGATCACGTGGGCCCGCACGAGCTCGCGCAGCTGTGCTACCGGGTCGTCGCCGCCCGCTGCCACGCCCGCCGTGAGCACGTTCTCGAGCTCGACGTGCGCCCCGGCCACGAGATGCGTGAGCAACGCCTCCTTCGAGTCGAAGTGGTTGTAGATGGCCCCAGGGGTCAGGCCCGACGCGAGCGCGATCTCTCGCACGCTCGTGGCCGAGTAACCACGCTCGAAGAAGAGCTGGAGTGCGGCGTCGGTGATGCGACGCGAGGTCGTGGCCCCCTCCGCGTCGACGAGCTGCCGGGGGGACTTCACCGTGCCCTCCCGCCCGACGTCCTCGACGTCTTCGCGCCCTTCTTGGGAGCCGCCTTCTTCTTGGGAGCCGCCTTCACCTTCGGAGCCGCCTTCTTCTTGGGAGCCGCCTTCTTCTTGGGAGTCGCCTTCTTCTTGGGCGCGGCTGCCTTCTTCCTCGGAGTGCCTGTCTCCTTGGACGTGGCCGCCTTCTTCGACGTTGCGGTCTTCTTCGACGCGGCCGCCTTCTTCGGTGTCGCCTTCTTCGGTGTCGCCTTCCTCGTCGTGCGCCTCGCCGCCTTCTTCGTGCGCTGCGGGGTCTCCCCGACCGCCGAGCGGGCCGAGGCGGCCGCCTCCACGTGGGAGCCGAGCAGGCGTCCGACGCCGAGCAGGGCGGCGACGCGGTCGCGGTCCAGCGCCTCCACCTCGCCGTCGTACACGATCTGGCCGCGCTGCATGATGTGGACCTGGTCCGAGATGCGCAGGGCGAAGGTCACGTTCTGCTCGACCATCAGGATCGTCACCCCGGACCGGTTCACGTCCCGCAGGATCTCGAACAGGCCCTCGATGACGCGGGGGGCGAGACCGGCGGTCGCCTCGTCGACGAGGATCAGCTTCGGGTCGGACATCAGGGCGCGACCGACGGCCAGCATGGCCTGCTCGCCTCCCGAGAGCGTCCCGGCCGCCTGCTCGCGCCTCTCGCCGAGCCGGGGGAACCTCTCGAGGACGGAGGCCAACCGCGCGTCGTAGAGCCCGCGCTCCCTCCGGCGCAGCGTGTACGCGCCGAGCCGCAGGTTCTGCTCGATCGTCAGCTCCGGGAAGACCTGCCGTCCCTGGGGGACGTGCGCCAGCCCGTGCTGGACTCGCTGTTCGGCTCCCATGGACGTGATGTCCGCGCCGTCGAGGGTGATCGTGCCGCTCCAGGCGGGGACGACGCCGCCCACGACCTTGAGCGAGACGCTCTTCCCGGCCCCGTTCAGGCCCAGGATCGAGGCGAACTCGCCCTCGTGCACCGTGTAGGTGAGCCCGTGCAGCACGGTGTTGGCACCGAACCCGGCGCGCAGGTCGCGCACCTCGAGCAGCGGGCGGCCCTCGTTCACACCGGGACCCCGACCTGCTCGCCGAAGTAGGCGGCGATCACATCCGGCTTCGCGGCGATCTCCTCGGTGCTCCCGGACGCGAGGACCTGTCCGAAGTTCAGGACGTAGATGTGGTCGCAGACGTCCAGGACGAGGGGGATGTGATGCTCGATGAGCAGGACCGTCCGGCCGAGCTCGTCGCGAAGGTCCTTGAGCCTCTGGGCCAGGTTCTCGGCCGCGGCGGGAGCCATACCGGCGGATGGCTCGTCCAGCAGCAGGAGCTCGGGCGCCGTGATGAGCGAGCAGGCGAGCTCGACGAGGCGCTGCTGGCCGTGTGACAGGTAACGCACGGGCGTGTCGGCGAACCGCTCGAACCCGAGCGCCTCCACCGCCTGCCGGGCCCGGTCGCGCAGCTCGACTTCCTTGCGCGAGACGGCCGGGAGGAAGGCGAGGGCGGACGCGGGGTCGTAGGTGGCCACGGAGTGCTGGGCGAGCAGCATGTTCTCCATCACCGAGAGGCTCCCGGCCAGACCGATCTGCTGGAACGTCCGTCCCATCCCCAGGCGGGACCGCTCGTGCGGCGGGAGCGACGTGACCTCGCGCCCCTCGAACCACACGCTGCCGTTCTCCGGACGTATCAGCCCGGACACCACGTTGAACAGGGTCGTCTTCCCCGCCCCGTTCGGACCGATCAGCCCGACGATCTGGCCGCGATGGACATCGAGCGACGCTTCGTCGAGGGCCTGCAGCCCGCCGAACCGGACCGACACCTCGCGCACGGACAGCAACGGCGCCCCCGACTCCTCACGCGGCCGCTCGGGGAGTCCTTCCGGCCGGGGTAGCGCCGGGAGCTTCGGCATGGGCGCGTCGCCCTCCTCCACATCCACGGCCTCCTGCGCCGCCTTCGCCCCCTTGCGCTCGCGCGCGTGACGGATCGCTCCCGCGATGCCGCCCGGGTGGCGCGACATGAGGTCCATGAGGAGGAACGCGCCGATCAGCTGCTCCCAGTTGCGCAGGAACTCGAGGTTCGCCCACAGGCGCGGGAGCAGGGCGAAGGCGACCGCGGCGATCGTCACGCCGGGGCGGCTGGCCAACCCGCCCACGACGACCATGACCACCAGCGTGAGCGAAACGTCGTAGCGGAAGGTGGCCGATTCGACGAACGTGATGAGCGTCCCGTACATCGACCCCGCGGCCCCCGCCAGCGCGCCCGAGATCACGAACGCGAGCAGCTTGTAGCGGGTGACGTCGACGGCGAACGACTGGGCGACCGACTCGTTCTCCCTGATCGCATGGAAGGCGCGGCCGAGCTTCGTGCGGGTCACGTTGACGTCGAGGA
>DATLFR010000231.1 GCA_035540895.1 Actinomycetota bacterium
CCCCCACGCCGGCCCCCACCCAGGCGGCCGCCGCGGTGGACACGACCCCTGGCGACACCGGCTTCATCGCTCCGGACGGCGACGGGGGCGCGCCCAAGCCCGGCTGGCAGGCGCCGTTGACCTTCCACGCCGACCCCCGGACCGGGACGGCAGGCGCCTCCCTGCGCGGAGAGGTCGCCGTGCCCGACCCGACGGCCGAGGACAGCTACACCGGTCTGAAGGTCGACCTCGACCTCGAGGGAGACGGCGCCGAGAACAAGGGCCGCGCCCGCGTGTACGTCCAGGAAGCCGACGGGAGCAACTCGCTCGACTCGGGCGAGATCGAGTACGACACCGCGTCTCTCATCGACTGACGCGCCCTTCATCCAGGATCTGCGATGGGGAGCCCCACGGGGCTCCCCATCTTCATGTCCCGCCCCCTGGAACCTGGGTGGCCGGGGCGCTCTGCCCCGGCCACTGGTAACTAGGCGTTCACCGCTGTGCCATCCACCGCGGCGGATCCGGGGCCGTCTTCGAAGCCTCCGGATCCGGCTGTCACCATCCAGAACGCGGACGGCGCGCCCAGCCGTCGGGAGGCCCGTACATGTTGCGGGAGTTGCTGTTGAGATCTAGTGCGCCGTGGCGAACGGCGGTATCCTGGCCGGAGTCGCTCGCTGGCGATCTCAGATCCAACACCCCCAGAGCCGGAGCCTCCGATGTCCGCCACCCAGATCCGTAGACGCCACACGGTCGCGGCACGCGCGATGTGCTTGGCTCTCCTGATCCTCGTGATGCCCTTGGCGCGTGACGGACGCGGGCCGGACATCCGTACGTTCGCCATCCCGCTGGGCGCGGCACGCGAGGTCCGCGCACCCGAAGAGTTCGGACTGGTAGGCGTGTCCTGGCCCGCGGACGAGGTCGCCCCGACCGGGGTCGAGGTCCGGACCAGCCTCGACGGCCGCTCCTGGGAGAAGTGGACCGAGCTCGAGATGGCGATCGACGTCGAGGGTCCGGACCTCGGGGTCGAGGACAGGGGTCGAAGAGCGACCTCGCCCCTGTGGGTCGGTCGAGCGCAGCATGTGCAGGTCCGCTGGCACGGTGCTGCCCCACGGGGAGCCGAGGTCCAGGCGGTCGACCCGGGTCCGGACCCGCAGCCACCCGCCGGGCGAGCCGCCCGGGCGATCGCCGCGCAGCCCGGCATCATCACCCGGGCGCAGTGGGGAGCGGACGAGTCGATCAGACGGTGCTGTCCGCGGTACTCCGGCGACCTGAAGGCCGGCTTCATCCACCACACCGCGACGAGCAACAACTACTCGCGCGATCAGTCGGCCTCGATCGTCCGGTCGATCTACGCCTACCACGTCCAATCGAACGGGTGGGACGACATCGGCTACAACTTCCTCGTCGACCGCTACGGACAGGTGTTCGAGGGTCGGGCAGGGGGCCTGGACCGCCTGGTGATAGGGGCCCACGCCGCGGGCTTCAATACGAGTTCGGTCGGCGTCTCGTTGATCGGCACCTTCGAGTCGGTCTCCGCTCCCGCCGAGGCTCTCGACGCCGTGCAGAGGGTCCTCGCATGGAAGTTCGACCTCCACCACGTCGACCCGACGGGAACCACGCAGATGGTCTCGGGTGGGAGCAACAAGTACCCGGCGGGCCAGACGGTCTCGCTGCGCACGATAGCCAGCCACCGCGACGTGGGGAACACGTCGTGTCCCGGGGACGGTCTCTACAACGCGCTGCCCAGCATCCGTACCAACACCTACAACATCGGACTCCCGAAGCTCTTCGACACGGCGTTGCGGCCGACGACCATCACGCCCAACGGGGACGGCCGGGACGACACGATGCGCTTGACCGGACGTGCCTCCGCAGGCGCCAACTGGACGGCCTCTGTCACCGACGGGACCGGAGCGGCCCGTCGGGCATGGTCGGGAACCGGCTCGGTGGACATCACCTGGGATGGGCGGGATGCTGCGGGGCTTGCGCTACCGCACGGCGACTACACCTTCCAGCTCTCGGCCGCGTCCGGCGCAGAACGAGCGAGGCCGGCGACGTACAAGGTGACCCTCTTCCGGGAGCCCTGGACGGGATGGACCCGCGTCGGTGGAGCCGGCGATAGGGGCGAGTCGCCGCGAACGTCCGCCGCCCCCGATGGGTCCGTCCATTGGGTGATCCGGGGCATCGACAACGGTCTGTACAGGGGGAGATGGGTCAACGGGGAGTGGCACGGGCATGTCCGGCTGGGCGGGTCGCACGACCAGGCCAAGGCCGGAAGTCCCTTCGCTGCGGTGGTCGGCCGAGATGGCACCCTGCACGTCGTCGTGCAGGGTACGGACGATCGCCTCTATCACGGCCGGGTTGACCCGCACGGCTCATTCCTCGGATGGAGCAGGATAGGCGCGCCCGAGAACCTGGGAAGCGAGCCGGCTCTTACGGTCACCTCCGACGGGGCGATACACATGCTGATGGTCTCCCCGGGGGGAGCCCTCTACGCAAACATCTGGCTAGGCCGCTGGCTGGGATGGCTGCGGGTGGGGGCCGATCACGAACGGGGGTTCCAGACGCGCATCTCCGCCGCCCCCAACGACACCATCCTGGCCACCGTCGTCGGTACCGACGCCGCCCTGCACGCGAACCTGCGGCACCCACACCACGGCTGGCTGGGGTGGTCCAGGATCGGGACCGTGGACGAGAAGGGTACGCGTCCGTCGCTCGAAGCTCTCCCCGACTCGCGGTTCATACAGGTCGTAGAGGGGGTCGACCAGCGGATCTACGCCAACGTAGGGACCCCGGGCACGTGGTCGGGCTGGCACCGGGTCGGCAGCGGACCCGATGCCGGGCTCGAGCCTGAACTCGCGGTCGCCCCGGATGGGACGACGCTCGTCGTGATCACTGGGACTGATGCTCGTCTGTACGCCAACGTTCGACGGCCCGACGGGAGCTGGGCGGGATGGCGTCACGCCGGGGAGATCGGCATCACCGGTAGCCAGCCCTCGGTGGCCCGTTCTCGGCTTGGACCCATGGTGACGCTGGCGCAGACCCTTGACCTGTCGCTGGTGGGGGCGCTCTCGCGTCCCCCACACGCCCCCTGATCGGCGTCAGCGGCGCAGGTTCGAGTACACGCGGTCGTCCGTGCCGCGCACGAAGGCCGCCACCGAACCGTCCGGAACGCCGACGATCGGAACCTCACCACCCGGACCCACCTTGTCGCTCGAGGAACCAACGCGGCCCCAGCCCGACCAGACCTGTCCGACCGTGTAGACGTTGTGATAGATGCCATCATCCGACCCAGCCACGGTCAGGTGGACACGACCGTCGGGGCCGGTTGCGAGGTGCGGGGCCTTGCCCGGACCCGCCTTCTCGAACGAAGAACCGACCCGGAACCAGCTCGACCAGCCACTCCCGCTGCGAACAGCGTGATAGAGGCCGTCGTCCGACCCTCGCACCAGGGCCTCTATCCCTCTCGAACTCACCGTGAGCGAGGGTTCGTATCCGAAGCTCCCTGCGGGCCCGAGGCGGGCCCACCCGGCCCATGAACCCGTAGAGGGGTCGCGTACGGTCGCGTAAGGGACACCGTCGGTCCCCCGTATGACGATGTGCACGGCGCCGTCCCCACCCACGGCGATCGCCGGCTCCAACCCGGCGTCCGGTCCGGAGCCCACGCGCTGCCAGTCCGACCACGGTCTCGACGGCTCCCTGCGAGCGATCCATATCGTGTTGTCCGCCGGTTTGACCATCACGAGCCATGCGCTTCCGTCGGGGGCCGCCGCAAGGGCGGGGGCGCTGCCGAAGGACTGGCGCGTACCGACGAAGCTCCATCCCGACCAGGCCCCACTCGACGCATCGCGTCTAGCGACGTAGATGAGTCCATCGGTCCCACGCAGAGCGGCGTGCACCGCCGAGTCCTTCGTGAGGGCGGCGGTCGGCTCGAACCCGGCGCTGCCTGCATCCCCGACCCGGGTCCACGCGGACCACGCCCCCGTCGAGGGGTCACGCCGGCTTGTCATCGGCACGTTGGACGAGTCCACGACGACGGCGTGCAGGGCGCTGTTCGGAGCCGCCACCACGACCGGGTCAGCCGAGCGAGACGTCGCGATGGGGGGCAGGCTCGACCAGCCTCGCCATGTCGGCTGAACCGGAGGGGGCGGCGCCGAATCGATCCAGATCTTCGTGCTCCGCAGCCCCAACGCAGACCGGAAACGGTCGCCCGTGAACGTCTTGTTGGTGTCGCCGTAGACCCGCGCTGTCGCCACTCCCCCACCAGCGGTGCGCGCGGACAGGTCTATGGAATCGACCCTTCCCATCCCGAGCTTGGCGGCTACGTCAGCCTGGCTCATCTCAACGGACCAGTTCGCGTAGGGGTTCGCGGGCAGCTGCGACCAAGGGTCGTCGCGGTCCCTGAGGTAGGGGCGGGCGGTCCCACCCCAGACGTCCTCGTTGCGCTCGGTTCGACCACCCGACGACGAGGAGTAGTAGGTCTCGGCCAGCCGCCAGGAGCCCGATACGGGATACGTCACGACCTGGTTCGCCGTGGCCTCTACGGCGTTGGGCCATCGGGCTGCGGTCGCCGAGCTCCCGCCGAACGAGGCGGGGTCTTCCTTGGTGTAGCCCACGTAGGCCTGGTCCCGGGTGTCGGCGTATAGGCCGCAATTGCAGCCGGACCGCGCCTGCCCGACCCGGGTCACCTTCTCAGCCGCGTATGTCCGCGCAGCGACGGCCTGAGCCTTCAGCGCCTCGGCATGCCACGAGGACGGCATCTCACCCAGGCCCCGCAGATATGCCTCCATCGGCATGATGGAGATGAGCCTGAGGCGCCGGTCGTCGTGCGTGTTGAGCTCCATGTGGCCGTACCTGTACCTATGGCCTGTCTGGGGCGATCTCAGCAGGGTCCCCCAGTTCGCGAACGCGATCAGGACGTGCTGGGTGGGTCCTCCCACCGGACCCGCGGCGAGCGATCCGTCTGGCCTGTAGATGAGGTAACGGTTCGCGGCGTCGGCTCGCACGACCCAGGTGCCATCGTTCCCGTTCGAGGCGGCTATCGCCACGCCGTCGAGGTGGAACTCGAAACGAGCGTTGCCGGACAGCTCGATGCGGTCCGCGTTGCCGACGAGCATCACTCGCACGCCCCACACGGGGTCGCGCGATTCGACGCGTGTGCCGCTGTAGTAGTGGCCCAGGATCTCCGTGTACGAGCGCCCCTCGTCGGCCAAGCCCTTGGCCCCGAACTGGGCCATCCCGATCCCGTGCCCCCATCCGCTCCCCCTGAACCTGAAGGAGGGCGGCTGAGCAACGGCGGGCGTCGCCCAGGATTGGAGGACCGCCGCTAGCACCAGGCCCAGGCACGCTGATCGCTTCCAACTCACAGGCATGGTCCGATGGTATCGCTCGTGAGCTAGGTAGTCTGCTGTCTAGGAGAGATCAGTTCTGTTGCGGCGACATGGGCGGGGGGACTCCAGGACCTCAGCCTCCACAGAGCTCTCACCGCATCGACCCCGTCGCGCCACCCGATCTTCTTCCCGTCCGCGCGGGTCCGAGCCGTATATGAGATAGGGACCTCCGCCACCCTGGCGCCACTGCGCAGCAACTTGGCCGTCACCTCGGGCTCGAAGTCGAAGCGTTCCGCTACGAGGTCCAATGTCATGAACAGGTCCCGGGGGATGAGCTTGTAACAGGTCTCCATGTCGGAGATGGACCCCCCGTACAGGAGTGAGGTGAGTCGGGACAGCCCGACGTTGGCCAGTCTCTGCCAGGGCCGAGCCCAGCGGGACGATCCGAGGAACCGCGACCCGTAGACCACGTCGGCCGTACCGCTCAAAAGGGGTTCGAGGAGGCGTGGGATGTCTTCGGGGTCATACTCCAGGTCGGCATCTTGGACGACGATCCAGCGTCCCTGCGCGAACCGAGCGCCCGTTCTGACGGCCGACCCCTTGCCGGCGTTGGACCCGTGCAACACGACCCGCACACCGTCGATGTGCACCAGGTGCTCCGCGAGGAAGTCGCGCGTCCCGTCCGTGGACCCGTCGTCGACGACGAGGATCTCCCTATCTACGGGTAGGTGAACCCGGCCACAACGGACGACGACCGACTCGATGGTGGGTCGCTCGTTGTATACGGGAACTATGATCGACAGGAGTTCGGGCAGGGCTTTCCTCTCCGCAAAGCAGCCGGGCGGCCGTCCAGTGGCCGTGAGATTATCATGGCCCCCGTCCCCTCCGACCCGATTGAGCCATGGAGACAGAGCTCTTCCAGACGCTTGAGACCCTCCGCCACCTACGGGCGTTCAACGCCTGGATGTTCGAGCGGCTCAAGCCCCACCTGGGCGAGCGGATCCTCGAGATCGGGTGCGGGCTCGGGACCTTCACCCCCTGGCTCATGGAGCATGGACGAGTCACTGCCGTGGACCCCTCCAGCGACGCCGTCCGCTACGTTGCCGAGCGCATCCCTCACGCGGAGGAGCTCGACCTACGCGAGGGGAGCATCACAGACGAGGCGACGGTCGACGCGCTCGAGCCGCGATACGACACGGCGCTCATGGTCAACGTCCTGGAGCACATCGAGGAGCAGGGGTTAGCGCTCGCGAACGCGCACCGCCTCCTGGCCCCCGGGGGGCGCCTGATCGTCCTATCGCCGTGGGGCCCTCGTCTATGGGGTTCCCTCGACGAGGCGTTCGGGCATGTCCGCAGGTACACGAGGGGGTCGCTGCGCACGGCCATGCAGCAAGGCGGGTTCGAGGTGATCTCCCTCAAACCGTTCAACACGCTAGGGATCGTAGGGTGGCTCTTCGCCGGGAAGCTGCTGCGGCATACGCGCCTCGAGTCAGGCCCTACGAAGCTGTACTCGCTCATGTTCCCCGTGGCGCGGCTGCTCGAAGACCTGATCCGGCCGCCCATCGGGCTCTCGCTTATAGCGGTGGGGGTTAAGCGGTAGCGCCGCCGCACACCGTGGGCTCGAACTCACAGGAGACAGCTTCTACCTGGACGGCACGGCGGAGGGCGGCAGCGCTCGCCATAGGCACGTTCGTCGTTTACAACGCGAACCTCAGGTACGGGGGGTGCGGCGACGACGAGTACTTCCGGCTCCTGCCGATCGCGTTCGTCGAACACCACACCCTCGGGATCTCACCGTTCCTGGAGCTCGTCCGGACCGGCGGGAAGCTCCCCCACTACCTGATCGAGCGCGGCGACAGGCTCGTGCCGCTGTACCCGCCGACCACGGGGATCCTGTCCATCCCGTTCTACGTCCTGTTCCGAGTCATCACGGGCAACGTCAGTTCCCTCGGCTTCGCGAAGTTCGCCGCGAGTGCGATGGTTGCCGCATCGGTTCCTCTCGTGTACTCCACAGGCGCGCGCCGTGGCCTGACCCCGAGGCTCGCCATGGTGCTCGCCGTCGTCTACGCACTCGGAACCCCCGTGTGGACGAGCGGGGCCAATGTGCTCTGCCAACATGCGCCGGGCGCATTCCTGGTCGCCCTCGTGCTCTACGCCTGTTCGCGTCTACCTGAAGGCGCATCGTGGTCGGCCGTCGCGGCTGTGGCCGGAGCGACGCTCGTTGCGGTTCGCCCCCAATCGCTGCTCCTCGTCGCCCCACTCGTCGCGTGGGCCACGCTCCGTGACCGTTCGGCACTCCTCAGGAACGGCGCCTTGGCGGCGGTGCCGATCCTCCCACTCGTTGTGTACAACCTGGTCGTCGCCGGGCATCCGCTCGGCGGCTACACCCTCGTGATAGGCCCTCAGGACTTCGGTCTCAACCCGGCATACGGTGCGGCCGCGCTGCTCGTCTCGCCCGGCCGCGGACTGCTCGTCTTCTGTCCGGTGGCCGTGTTCGCATTCGCGGGCGCTCTCGATGGCCTGCGAAGACGAGACATGTTCCTGGCGATGTCTGGGGCAGGTCTCGTCCTGTTCACCCTGTTCCTGGCCCGCTACAGGTACTGGTACGGGGGCGCGTCCTACGGGCCCAGGTTCTATGCCGAGTCCTCGCCCATCCTCGTGATCCTCGCGGGAGCGTGGCTGCAGCACCGCGTCGCCGAACGTCGCCGCGACCTCCGCGCTTCGGCGTTCCTCGTGGCAGCGGCGATCGGCATCGGCGTACAAGCCGTCGGCGCGCTCGGCTACCCGTGTTCCTGGGACTTCAAACCGGTCGAGATCGGGCACGCCACTGCTCGGGCCTGGTCCGTGACCGACACGCCCGTGTCCCGTTGCCTATCAGAGGGCCTGCGTTTCGGGGGGTGGGACCTCTACTCGACCGATCCCCGGCTACTGCCCTGATCGAGGCTGGAGCCTGTAGACCCGGACCCGGCCGTCGTCGTGCGCCACGCTCAGATCCGGGGAGTTCACACCATCACCTAGGGCGGCCCATGGCGTGCCTGCCACGAGGTCGCGGTGCACCAGCACGAAGCGCACCCCGCGATCGCGCAAGAGCGCCAGCGAGCGATCGTCGGGAAAGGTCTTCACGGTCTCGACCATCTCGCGGTACGTCGGAGGCGCGAACCCGCTGTACCCATTCAGAAGGTCGCGCCAGTGCACGGTGGAGAAGTACATGTATGCGCCCTCGCGGAGGAGCGACGTAACCGTGAAAGCTCCATCCACGATCTCCCCGGTTGGGAGTTCCAGGACGGCGCCTGGCTCCCTCTGCTCCGCGAGCCAGCGGTGGGAGGCAGACGGGCGCAGCTTCGGGATCTGGGCCGGCGGAGAGTGCAGGGGGGTCGACGGGAGCGGAGCGGATGCGTACTCGGCAGCCACCACGAGGCATACCGCTGCCACCAAGACAGGCCGCAGACGGCCGCGAACGTTCGAGAGCAGGTACGCAGCGAGCGCGCCCATCACGAGGTAGAGGAAGAGGGAAGCCCTTCCGGGGGAGCGCATGAACTGAAGGGGAGGCAGCGCCTCGTAGAGATGGAAGAACGGCATCCGGACCCTCTCGCCGTCGCGGAACTGGTACGGCCCGAAGGCGAATACCGCGGCCCCGCCCAACAGCGAGATCGCCGCGAGTGAGAGATCGGCGCGTCTCCGGCGTACGGCGACGTACAGGCCGCAGAGAGCCAACACGGCGGGCGCGACACCGAGGAACATCATGCGCTCGTTGTAGCCCGCCGAGAGGGCACGGAATGGCTCGGTGAGGTCGCCGTAGAGTCGGTTGTTGGGAGGGGCGGTGTACAGCGATGACGGAACGGCCGAGTAATGGACCGCCTCATCGAGCGTCCGCGTGGCCTGCGGGTAGCGATCCTGGACGACGAAGTACGGACGAGCCACAGCCAGGATCGCTAACAGCACGATGATCGCGGACGCCATGAGCCGTAGGGCGAGCGCCGGGAACCGGATCTCCCTCCACCGAGTGAGGACCTCCACGCCCAGGACTACGCCCACGAGTAGGCCGGAGAAGACGAGGAAGTACCAGCTGGAATAGGTACACACGACGACCGCTCCGGCGAGCCCGAGGACGTCCCACCAGCGCCCGGCTCGCACGATCCGCCGCGCGAAGAGCCACGCGAGCGGGAACCCCCACACCGACAGGATGTTCGTGTGACCGATCCGGGAGAAGACGAACGGCGAGAAGCCGAAGATGACCCCTCCGACCAGAGCCGCGGTCCTGCTGCCGGTCAGTTCACGGCTGAGTAGGTAGGCACACCACCCGTTGAGGAACACGAGCACGAGGACGGTGAGATTGTTCGTGACGACCCCGTCATGCGTGAGGAACCAGATGGGGGCGGCGATAGGCAACAGCGCGATCATGTGGTCGGCGTAAGCGACGGTGTCCGGCTCCGGGGCGAAGATGTTGCCCTGGAACCAATCGAAGGTGTGGTGGAACGTCGCGTGGACGTTCCGCGGGAGCAACCAGGACGTGAAGATGGGGTCGCCTGGGTTGTCTATGTGCGTTCCCAGGGTGGCGACCATCGGCCAGGTCATGAGCAGCGTCGCAGCTACGAAGCCGAGCGCTACGCAGGACTCGAGAGCGAGCCATCTAGGGATCTGGACGCGCCAGATCCTGAAGCCCGTGGGTGGTTCGGACAAGCGCTCAGACCTTCTGGGCGACGACCACGTTGTGAGCCCCCAGCTCCCGGATGCCGGGGATGCGTTCGAGGATCCTCTCAGCTCGCACCGCAGCGGGCAGCGCGCCCGCCGGCACGAACTCCGGTATGAACCCGAGCCGACGAGGCCAGAGCTTCGCCCCCAGCGGGTCCAGTGCGGCTCTGATCTCGGCCAGCGGAACCAGCCTCTCGGTGCCGACGTCCTGCGGGACCCGCTTCATGAGGATCGGCCAATAGGGGTTGAGGGGGTTGTGGTCCCAGATCAGCAGGCGACCGCCGGGCCGCACGACCCGGTGCATCTCCTGCAGGGATGAGCGCACGAGGGCGGGCTCCTCCAGATGGTGGAGGACGGCCACGGATACGGCGAGATCGAACGTATCGTCCGGGAAAGGGAGCTGCCCGGCGCTGGCCGCGGCACAGGCGACGCTCATCTTCTTCCGCATCACCCGAAGCATCCCTACCGAGAAGTCGATGCCTACCCGGTCGTGATCCGCTCCTCCGAGATGCTCGAGCAGGGTCCCGGTGCCGCATCCGACGTCGAGGACGGACCCCGCGGGACACACCCGCCGGATGTAGTCCACGCGCTTGTCCAGGTAGTGACGCACGACATGAGCGGGCAGTGAGTCGTCGTACTCCTCGGAGACCGTGTCGAAGTGATCGTCGTCACCGATGAGCGCCGGATCCTTCAGCACGGCGATGCCGTCGACGACCGGGAAGGTGGTTGTGCATCCTGTGCAGCTCACGGCGTCCGAGCTGGTTGCGAGCTCCGAACGGCAGAGGGGACAGCGGAAGCGCGGATCGACCACGTCAGCCGCCTTGGGGGGTCCGTGGAGCGAACGGGTTCCGGCGAGGACCGAACCGGTAGGAGAGGATCGTCGCGATCATGGCGACCCCGATCTTGAAGGCCTTCCAGAAGTCGCCGGTCGCCGACGACTCCCCTACGCGCTCGCGGTAGTTGACCGGGATCTGCACGAGCTTGTGGCCCGCGAGGATGGACAGAACCATCATCTCTGGGGAGAAGTGGTTGCGGCCGATCGTGAAGTGAGGACTGATCTCGTCCAACGCCTTGCGGTGGATCAACCGCATCGTGCAGCCCACGTCCGTAAGGTTGCTCGTGTTGTAGAGGAACTCCATCATCTTCGCCACGGCCCAGTTGCCCCACCGCAGGAACCAGCCCATGTTCGCGCCCGACCAGATCAGTTCCTTGGCCGTCCGACTGCCGAGCACGAAGTCGAAATCGTCGCTGTAGGCCAGGAGCTTGAAGACGTCGCGGCCGATGAAGGTGCCGTCGGGTTCGGACAGGATCACGATGTCGCCCACCGCTTCGGCGAGTCCGCGTCGACAGGACCAGCCGTATCCCTGCCGCTTCTCTTCGACGAGTCGGGCTCCCGTACCGTCCACCTGCTCACGTGTGCCTGGGGCAGCGTTGTTGTCGACGACGATGACCTCGTCCACGACGCCGGTCGACCACAGCTCCCCGATAGCCTCGCGGATCGAGTCCTTCTCGTTGTAGGTAGGGAGCACGACCGAGACCTTCCTGTCGTGCCACATGAGTCGTTACCCCTATGGTTCGTGGTCGGTTGTGCGCGACCGCAGACACGCGTCGGCTCGCAGAGCATACCCAACACGTCGCCGCCCTCGCGGGGGTGGGGCCCTCAGGAGCCGAGCAGCGGGAGCAGCGCCTCCCTGATCCGGGCGTCACGGCTCGCCGAGCCGAGTTCGGCCACGCGCGCTCGCTGACGCGCGACGACCGACGCTCTCAGCGACTCGTCGCAGCCGACGCGATGCACGACCTCCGCTATCGTCGCGGGGTCCCTCGTCCGGACCAGGACCCCCGATCCCCCCAGCGTCTCCCCGACCGCTCCGCCGTCGTACGCGATCACCGGGAGTCCGGCTCTCATCGCCTCCAGCAGGGGCAGGCCGAACCCCTCGTGCCGCGACATGGAGATGAAGACGTCACAGCCCGCGTAGTAGGCGGCGAGGTGCGGCTCGGTGATCGACCCGCAGAAGACCACGCCTTCGAGTCGGAGCCGTTCCCGCAGCTTGAAGAGCATCCGCATGTATGGGTCTGGTCCCCATGCACCCACGACGAACAGGCGGGCGTTCGGGTCTATGGCCGCTCGCACGGTTGCCAGCACGCGCAGCAGATCGGCGTGACCCTTGTGGGGAGCCACCCGGCTCACGAACAAGAGGTCGAGCCCTCGCTTGGTTCGGCGCAACCAATCGAGTTGATGCGGGTCGGGAGCAGCGTCCAGGGACGGGGGCAGGTACGGCGGAATCACCGACACGTCCTCGATGCCTAGCTCGTGCAGCTCGGACGCCGAGTACTCCGAGTTCGCCATCGCAACGGCACATCGCGGTGCCAGCTCGGAGAGTTCCTCGCGCGCCCGGGACAGGTTGATCGCGGCTCCCGGGTCGAACGGCTCGAAGAACTCAGCCGGCGTGATGTTGTGGTAGTAGATCGCCTTCGTCTCGGGACGCTCGGTGAGGAAGGGAGCCAGGCCGCGCGAGCCCGTGGACGCCTGGTACAGCAGCACGTCCCGTCCTCGCCGGGCGGAGCGGGTCCCGGCGTAGTCCGACCAGGTCCTGGCGCGACGAAGGAGTTGGGGGTGTATGTCCTCGGCCCAGATGCCGCCGCCTGCCGAGCTCAGCGCGTCCTGCGTGCAGAGCGTGTGGGTACCCACCGCGTCCCTGAACCCGAGACTGGGGAGGAACTGCTGGATGCGGCCCCCCTTCATGAGCCGCTGGTGACGGCCTCGGACCCCACCCACGACCCCACGGCGCGATCGAACCGGTCGAGGACGCTCTCCCAGCTGTAGGTCTCCCCGACCCACCGGCGACCCGACTCCCCGAGGGTCCGCCTGAGGGGTTCATCTCCAACGAGCCGATCGACGATCGCTTCGAACTCCGCGTACGACCGGAACCACACGCCGCCGTTCGACCGTCGGCAGTGGTCGACGGTGACGGCGCAGTCCGCGTGCACGACGACCGCCCTCTGAGCGAGCCAGGCCTGCATTACGACTATCGACAGCGATTCGTTCGTACTGGGCTGGCAGAAGATGGTCGCGGCCCGATACATCGAATCGCGGTAGGACCAGTCGATCTCGATCGCATGTATCGCGGGGTGCTTGGGGACCGGTTCCCCCGACCCGACCAATACGAGTTGGAGATCGGAGCCGGCCCGCCGGTGCTTGTAGCGCATGAAGTGGTCGATGAGCAGGGGGGTGTTCTTGCCCCCTTCCCTACGACCGACGTACAGGAGGATGGGCCCCTCGACGCCGTGTTTGGACCGGAAGACCGAGGGGGGCTGCGGAGGATCCGGGTCGAACCCCATGCCCACGACTTCCCACCTGGCGATCTCGGGGGCCAGGCGCAGCCCCAGGTCCGACTCCGGGTGCGCGTTGAACAAGACTCCGGTGGCGTTCTCGAGCATCGATCGGACGAAGGCCAGACGCGCGTACGCCTCGTCATGCAGGCACGGGATCACCACGAAAGGGGACGCCGCTGCCACGGATGCGAAGTACGTCGTGCCGAACAGGTAGGGCATCGCGAGCACGACGTCGTAGCGGGTGGGAGAACTCGCGAGGTACTCCTCCATCGCGCTCGACGAGACGCCGTGGCGAAGCCACAGCAGCTCCTCTTCCACCGAGAGCGGAAAACCGTGGGTGATCGCCCGTTCCATCTCTCCGTGGATGCCCAGATCGCGGTTGTCGGCAGGGAACCTGAGCACGCGCAGGTCACCGACGACCGACTGCCCAGGGGGGAGCTCGTTGCGCCACGTGTGATGGTCGAGCGCACACGTCGTCACGATCTCGATGTCGTGTCCCGCCCGCTGGAGGCGCTCCGCGAGCTGGCGCGCGTGCATCTCGGCCCCCCCGACCAATCGCTCCCCGAACCGGGGCACGACGAGCCCGATCCTCATCAGCGCACCGCCACTATCGCGAAGTCCTGCGGCCCGAAGACGATCTCGTCGATGCGCCTGAAGTTCTCGTTCAGCCGCTCGACGAGCTGGACGAACTCCCCGTCCTCCGGAGGCTCGATCGGCTGAGGTCTGAACTCGGGGGGGATGGGGGCGAGGTACTCGGTGCGAACCTTGGAGAACCCGGCGGAGCGAGCCAGGAAGTCCAACGTCAGAGGGTGGAGGGGACGCAGGTGTCCTAGGTCGACGTAGAAGGCATGAGCGAACACGAAGAGGCTCTCCGGGTTGATGGTCTCCACGACGAGGGTGCCTCCGGGGGCCATAGCGTCGGCCGCGAGCTCGAAGAAGCGAACGACCTCGGGGGGGTCCAGGTGTTCGACCATCTGGGCGCAGAAGATCCCTCCGAGCGAGGCGGGGTCCAGCGATGCGAGGTGCTCGAGCGAGTCCCCCTGCTGAACCTCGAGCCCCGCCTCCCGCGCGTAGGCAACCATGTCTGGATGCCGATCGACCCCGTACGCCTCCACGCCCGCGTCGCGGAGCAGTCCTAGGAACTCGCCGCGCCCGAAGCCGAGGTCGACGACTCGCCCCGGTGCGTCACGGAAGAGGTCTACGTAGGCGCGCTGCTTGTTGGCGACGTCCTCGAGGGAACCCCGGAAGCGGTTCTCGAAGTCCAGGTAATCCATCGCCGCCTCGGCCCGCCAGCTGCGCGCGCCCGGCCGCTCCGTCGGGACCGACGTCGGACCGGGGGCCACGCCGGCCTCGAGCCTCTCGCGCATCTCCTTGAGCGCGCGGTCCAGGCGCGACAACCGGTCGTGGGCTCGCATCTGCTCGAGGGTGTCGGTGCGTTGCTCCAGCCTCGCCAGCTGGTTCCGGAGCTCGTCGCGCAGCGCGTCGAGAGAGGCGGCGGTGGTCTCCCCCGCCTCCCTCACCTCGGAGATCTGCGAGGAGAGCGACGCGACCGCGCGGACGACGTTCCCGGCGAACGAGTTGACCTGCTGGAGGATCCCGGTGAGGTACCAGCGCAGCGAGGTGCGGATGGCCCCCTTCGCCTTCGACACCACCGGGGCGACGAGAGGTTTCTGCGATGCCGTGGTGATCTCGGCCGAGAACCCCGAGGTCCGGCGGAGCTCCGACAGGATCGATGCGAACGCCTCGGAATGGCCGGCTCCGCTCCCCGCGGTCTCCGCGAGCTCCAGCTCCACTAGTACATCGGGCGGGTAATCGCCGGACTCGCGGCGGCGGCGGACCGTCTCGCGGATCTCCTCCATGATCGCTTCCACGTCCACGTCGGCGCCGATCTCGATCTCGGGTGGTGCGTTCTCGTTCACAGTGGCTCCACGCTCATCTCGGTCGGGATGTGGAACGGCCCGACGTCCGGACCGACGTTCACGCATCGGAAGGCGTACGCCTTCTCCTGCCAGTGGTAGGCGGTGCGCTCGTCCCGGGAGTGGACCCCGACCGTGAGGGCGTAGCGTCCCTCGAGCAGAGGCAGTCGGTTCAGCCGGAAACGGACGCGCATCTTGCCGTCGAGGGTGCCGAGGTCGATCTTCCGCTTGATCGAGTTGACGCCGAAGACGTGCCGGTCACGTTCGTCGTAGATGGCGATCCCGATGCACGGGTCCTCCACCGGATGCTGACTCTCGATCTCGACCGAGATGTCCATCATCTCGTCAGCCTGGAAGATCTGACGCTCCCGTCCCTCGTCGTCGCGGAGCAGGACGCTGACGATCTTCACCTCACCCGTCCCTCGTTCCGTCATCGGGGCAGCCTCGAGGTGCGCCTCTCCGTGGAGGGTCTCCCGGAACGTCCGAACCACGTCGGCCGCCGGACCCGCCTCGATCAGCTCCCCGTGGTGCAGGAAGGCGGCGCGCGTGCAGATCTGCTTGACGAGGTCGACCGCGTGGGTGACGAAGACGATGGTCCGCCCCTCCTTCTGGAACATGCGTATGCGGTCGAGGCATTTGCGCTGGAACACCTCGTCCCCGACCGAGAGCACCTCGTCCACGATCAGGATCTCGGGTTCGACGTGGACCGCCACCGCGAACCCCAGCCTGACGTACATCCCGGACGAGTAGTGCTTCACCTGCATGTCGACGAACTGCTCGAGCTCGGAGAAGGCGACTATGTCATCGAAGTAGCGGTCCGTCTCCCGGCGGGTCAGCCCGAGGATGGAGGCGTTGAGGTACACGTTCTCGCGGCCCGTGAGGTCCGGGTGGAACCCGGCTCCCAGCTCGAGCAGGGACGCCATCCGTCCCGTGGTCTCGACGCTGCCGGTATCGGGGCGCATGATGCCGGCGACGACCTTGAGAAGGGTGCTCTTGCCGGACCCGTTCGGTCCGATGAGGCCGATCGTCTCCCCGGGGTCGACGGTGAGGCTCACGTCCTTCAGCGCCCAGAACTCCTCGTATCGCGCCCGGCGAAGGCTGATCACCCGCTCCTTCAGGGAGCTCGCCCGCTCGTGGTAGAGCTTGAACCTCTTCGAGATGCCGCTCGCGCGGACGGCCGGCTGCGTCACAGCTCCTCCGCCATCCGCGTCTCGAGTCGCCGGAAGGCGGTCCACCCCACCATCAGGATCGCGACGGCCACGAGCCCGGTCCATCCGAGCCGTTTCGCGTACCACTCGAGCGGCGCGTTCACGAGCACGTGCGCGTCCCCCGCCCTCAGCTCGGGTCGCGCGTACAGGGCCCGTTGGTAGCCCATCACGATCGGCGCCATGGGGTTCTGGAGGTACACGGCCCACATGAGGGGGGACTTGTTCATGAGGTTCTGCTGGACCCACCCGCTCGCGTACACGATCGGGGTCATCCAGAACCAGGCGAGTAGGGCGAGCTCGAGCAGGTGTTGGACGTCGCGCATGTAGACGTTCGCACTCGACATCAGAAGCGCGAGCCCCACCAGCAGGACGAGCTGGACGAGGAGGGCGAGGGGCAGCAGGACCATCCCTTGATCCCAGTGCCGGAACCACCCGAACAGCAGCATGGCAGCGACCAGGACGAAGAGCTGCAGCACGTAGTGGACGACGGCCGCACCGATCGAGGCGGCGGGGAGGATCTCGCGGGGGAAGTACACCTTCGAGACGAGGTTGGAGTTGGAGACGATCGAGCCGGTCGCGCCCGCCAGCCCGTTGGAGAGGAGGTTCCAGGCGAGGAGCCCGGTCAGCAGGTAGAAGGGGAAGGCCGGGAGCCCGGCTCCCAGGAACTCCTGAAGGACGATCGAGAAGATCACCAGGTACAGGAGCGGGTTGAGCAGGGACCACGCGAAACCGAGCGCGGAGTTCTTGTACTTGACCTTGAGCTCCTTGCGGATGAGGTTCCCCAGGAGCTCCCTGTAACGGAGGAGCTCCCGGATGCGGGTCAGGGGTCCGATGCGCGGCTCGATCCGCGTCACGGACGCCGGCTTCACCCGGTGCGTGGTCTCCTCGGTGTTCAAAGCGCCTTCTCTCTCTGCCTGCACGTCCGACAGCCTACGGTCTGCGGCCCTTCACCATCGGTCCTCTGAGGCGGGGATCTCACCGGTCCGCGTCGCGATCGGGGCGGTACACGTCCTCAGGGGCCTGCGCGCCGTCCAGCTTCGTCCGGGCCTTCCTCCACCCGCTCCTCTGCACCGTGGTCGACGTCCGGGCGGCGGCCCCGCCTCAACGCGGCGTTCGCGATCGCAGCGACGATGAGGGCGGCGAGCAGCGCGAAGACCAGGAAGCTATCGAGCTGCATCAGGCGCGCTGCGCACGTACGGGTGTGCGAGCGGTTAGATTCCGAGCGGCGAAGGCTGCCTCGGCCATCCGCGATCTCCTAGGTCGGGCCGGCGCGGCCGGCCAGGCGAGCGCGCCGATTCTATAGCACCCGGAGGCGATCCCAACTGCGTTCCATCCTCGAGACGATCCGCTCGGTCAGGTCGGTACGTGACCTGATCCCGCACCACCCCGGACGCCGCGCGGCCGGCGCGCTCGCCGTCGTGCTGGTCGCGGCGGCCGCCGTCGCCATCGCCCGCAGCGACCCCCCGGCGCAGTCCCCTACTCCTGCGCCGGCGTCCACCCCCGAGCCGGGCATCGTCGCCGAGCTCGACGGGGAGGTCCGGCGGGTCGCCGGGCTCGGCGAGGGAGCCGTCGACCCGGCGGTCCAGGCCGCCGCGGGGCTCCTGAAGCAGCTCTACGAGCTCTCCTTCCTACCGGAGCCCGCGCCGGGGCCGGACGGTGTCGGGCCGCCCCGTCCGCCGCCGGAGGTCCTGGCGACCGACACCGCTCGCGCCCCCTTCGTCGGGAGCCGGGGGGCGTTCGCCGCCGGCGAGGCGGCGGAGGTCGTCCGCGGCCGGGTCGGGTTCCACGGAGCGCTGTTCGGTGAGGGTGACGCCGTGCAGGCTTTCCTCGTCCGGGTGTCGTTCGTCGGGGAGGGCCGAGTCCTGCTACCGCAGGGCCCCCGCCCCGCTCGCTTCACCCAGGCGGGAGAGCTGCTCCTCGAACCCACCGAGACAGGTTGGAGGCTGGGCGGGTTCGACGTCGCCCTCACGGTGGAGAGGGAGGGCGACCCATCTCCCTCGCCGCAGGCCGCGCGGTGGATGCCATGAGGCGCTCGTCGGTGGCGTTGGCATGGGCGCTCATCGCTGGGCTGCTCGTGGTAGCTCCCGCCCGGGCGCAGGACCCTGTCCTGGAGATACACCGCACGGAGGCGGGCGCCCATTGGGACCCCCGCGGGACGGACCTCCTCTTCGTGCTCGTGATCGGCAGCGACGTCCGAGAGGGGGACCCCGCCCGCGGACGTGCGGACACGCTGCGACTCATCGCGCTCAACCCGGCGACGATGCAGGGATCGACGGTGGGCATCCCACGGGACTCGTACGTGAACATCCCGGGGCGGGGGATGTCCAAGATCAACGCGTCGCTTCAGTTCGGCGGTCCACAGCTGGTCGTGGAGACCGTCCAGGCGCTCGCCGGCGTCCCGATCCACTTCTGGGCGCTGGTCGAGTTCTCCCGCTTCCGTCAGCTCGTCGACCGGCTCGGGGGTGTGACGGTGAACGTCCCGTACCCGATGAACGACCGGTTCTCCGGAGCGAACTTCCC
>DATLFR010000232.1 GCA_035540895.1 Actinomycetota bacterium
GTCGGGCGGGCGGGAGCACGCCCGACCCGACGACCAGCACCCTCATCGGGCTAGAGGCTACCCGGTCGGGGAGGGGATCCGTCCGCGCCGTCGAAGTAGGAGCGGACAACCATCTGAGGAGGCTTCAATGCGCAGGTTCCGCATCGCAGCACTCGGGGCGGCCGCGGTCGCCCTCACCGTCGGACTCGGGGGAACACCCAGCGCCTCGGCAGCTTGCCGCCCGACGAAGCCCTTCCCCGCCGGCGACGAGCAGCTGAAGAAGGTCGTCACGCCGGCGGGCACCTTCTACTTCGACTACCGAGGCGACGACGAGGTCTGGGTCTACCTCGAGTCGAACGACACCGAAGGGCTGCAGCGAGGCGGCGGCCAGCTCGTGCTGGGCAGCGAGTGGACCGATGACTGCGACGACAAGCACGAGAGCGGCCCGGACACGCTCCTCTTCTGATCCCAACGACCCGACGGACGGAGGCCTCCCGGCTCTGGAGCCGGGGGGCCTTCGACTATCTTGGGCCCCCCAGAGCAGGAGGAAGAGATGAGTTGGACTGAACGGTCCGCCGCCCTGAGCGAGCTCCTAGGTCTGAGCACGCCGCCGATCGCCATCACCTTCACCGAGGCCGCTCCGGACGGGGTTGGCTTCTTCGACGCGCCGATGGCCGAGGCGACCCCCGACGGGCGCACCGGGCGCGTCCCGGCTGGGTGCGTCTTCTGGATGGAGGCGGCGAAGGGTCCGTTCGCGACCGCGCCGGCCGATCACGGCAACTGCAGCGTCGGGAGCCTCACCCACGGGCTCATCACGCTAGAGGAGGCGGCCGGCCGGGCCGATGTCGGGGCTATCGTCGAGGCCGGCTGGGTCGACCCGTCCGACTTCGCCGACATCCCCACCGTCTCCCGCAAGCCGGGGGCGATCACCTACGCCCCCCTGGACCGGACCCCGCTCGATCCGGACGTCGTCCTCGTCCGCGTGAACGGCAAGCAGATGATGGTCCTGCACGACGCGGTCCCCGACATGTACCTGGGCGGCAAGCCCCAGTGCCACATCGTGGCGATCGCGGCGGAGGAGGGCCGGGTGGCCGGCAGCGTAGGCTGCGCGCTCTCGAGGGTGCGCACGGCGATGCCCGCGACCGAGATGACGTGCGCCATCCCAGCGTCACAGCTCGACGCGCTGCTGGAGAGCCTGCGGGAGAACCGGGCCGCGGACGACGCCGTCGCGACCTACGCCGCCGAGGACAAGCGACGGTTCGCCCGGGCCTAGATGTAGTGGCCGGGCATGTCCTGGGATGGGGAGCCCGGCGGCTGCATCACGTTCACCCGGAACCGGGCGCGGCCCAGCGGGTTCCCGTCCACGGTCATCACGAACTCGTGATGGCCGTCCTGGGTGAGCGTCATGTTGTTGAGGTTGAGCACCATGACCACCGCGAGCGACTCCCCGGCGCGCATCTCGGGGGGACGGGCGGTGTCTATCTGTCCGGCGAAGGACTGGGGGAGCATGTCCCGGCCGTCGGCGTCCACCAGTCGGACATCGAACGCGTGGGGCCGCCCCGTCTCCTCCCACGGCACCTCGAGCGCGATGCAGACGGAGAGGTGGTGGTAGGCCGTGGGGAGCTGGGCGACGTTGAGCGCGTTCCAGCACCCGCCGGTGACGTAGAGCTTGCCGTTCACCGCCTCGGCGTGGTCGGCGCAGAAGAAGGCCGTGAGCCGCATCAGGCCGCGACGTGCAGGGTCTGCTCGCGGTCCGGGCCGACCGAGACGATCCGGATCGGCACCCGCGTCTCCTCCTCCAGGAACGCGATGTAGTCGCGGGCCTGCGCCGGCAGGTCGCCGGCCGACGTCGCTCTCGTGATCTCATCGCCCCACCCGGCCAGGTTCCGGAAGACCGGCCGGACGGCGTGGAAGACCGTCTGGTGGTAGGGCGCCTCCCTGTAGGTGGTGTCCCCCAGGGTGTACTCGGTGGCGACCGGCAGCGTCTCGAACCCCGATAGGACGTCGAGGTTGGTGATCACCAGCTCGTCGAAGCCGTTGAGACGGTCGGCGTAGCGGAGCAGGACGGCGTCGAACCAGCCGCAGCGCCGGGGGCGTCCGGTCACCGTCCCGAACTCCTTCCCGCGCTCCCGCAGGACGTCCCCCTCCTCACCGTGCAGCTCGGTCGGGAACGGACCGCTCCCCACCCGGGTCACGTACGCCTTCGCCACGCCGATCACCCGCGTGATGTCTCGCGGCGCGATGCCGGCTCCCACGCACGCACCGCCCGCCACCGGGTTGGAGGAGGTGACGAAGGGATAGTTGCCGTGGTCGAGGTCGAGCAGCGTCGCCTGGGCACCCTCAAGCAGGACGTGGCGCCCTTCCGTCACCGCCTCGTGCAGCAGCCCCACCGTGTCGGTGATGTACGGCTTCAGGCGCTCGGCGTAGACGCGGAACTCGGCCATCACGTCGGCCGGCTTGAGCGGCATCTTGTTGTAGGCGCGGGCGAGGAGCGCGTTCTTCTGCTTCATGGCCACGTCGAGCTTCTCGGCGAAGATCTTCGGGTCGAGCAGGTCCTGGACCCGCAGACCGACCCGGATGGCCTTGTCCGCGTACGCGAACCCGATCCCGTGCTTCGTCGTCCCGATCGCGTTCTTGCCCAGGTATCGCTCGGTCACCTTGTCCAGGGCGATGTGGTACGGCATCACGAGGTGCGCGTTCCCCGACACCCTCAGGCGAGAGCAGTCGATACCGCGGGAGGAGAGCATGTCTATCTCCTCCAGGAGCCGCTTCGCGTTGACGACGACCCCGTTGCCGATGACGGGCGTGATGTGGGGGTGCAGGATGCCGGACGGGATCAGGCTGAGCTTGTAGACCTCGTCCCCGACCACGATCGTGTGGCCGGCGTTGTCGCCGCCCTGGTAGCGGACGACCATCTCGACGTCGGGCGCGAGCAGGTCCGTGACCTTGCCCTTGCCTTCGTCTCCCCACTGCGCGCCGACGACCACGGTCACGGGCATGGC
>DATLFR010000233.1 GCA_035540895.1 Actinomycetota bacterium
CGTGAAGGGCGAGCCCCGCTCCCCCGGCCACCCCCAGGGCGACGATCCCCGGGTTCCCGGCGATGTCGCGAGGGAAGAAGAGGACGACGAGGACGATCCCGACTATGGCCGCGACATCGGCGCGGTCGCGGAGTATCCGCAGCGCCTGGTTCAACCCGGGACCCTCCCCGTCCCCGGGCCCCGGCGTCCGGGGCGCATGGCGGATAGACGCCGCTGGAGTGTGCTCCCCACTGGGTCCCCTGCTCCGGCCGGCGGCCAGTTCTGGCCGATCGGATACTTATGATAGAAGTGCATCGGATGCTACCAGAGCACCCAGGTCGGGGCGGCCCCTGAGCGCGCATAAAACTACCGCGGGCCCGCCGGATCCGCAGGCGATCGCGCCTAGAGCGCGAGCAGCAGGAACACGACCGTGAAGAGGATCGCGAAGGCGACCCTAACGTACGGTGCGACCCCCCGTCCCTGGTCGGGCCAGTCCGATCCGTAGCGCTGGTAGGCGAGGGCGACCCGCCGGAGGTGGTGGCGTCCGGCGACGATCGCGCTGACCCCCAGGACCAGGCAGGCGACGGTGCCCACGGTGATCCGCAGGCGCCCCGCGACCGCGGCCAGGACGAGGAAGGCGAGCAGGAACCGAGCGAGCTCCCGCCACAACCACGAGGCGGACCGGATGTCCCGCTCGACCCAAGGCAGCCAGGTCGGTGGGACGCGTACGTCCCACAGGTAGTAGCGCATCCGGACCTGCTGGGGAGGCTCCTCGAGCTCCCGTTCCCCTGCTCCCGTCTCCATCGCCCCCCTCCTCTCGTCCGAGAGCCTAGAACGAGTGCGGTAGCTCCCGAAGCCACCGGTTACGCTCTCACCCGATGAGGTCCCGGATCGTGCCCTGCATCGTGGCCGCGGCCTGTGCCGCATCCCTCGCCTGCGGACGAGGCGGCGACCCGGACCATCCCCTGGGCCGGGTGCTCCTCGACACCGCTCCCCGAGGCTACGAAAGGGTCGAGGGGCCGTCCGGACCGATGGACCTCGACCTCGCGTCCCGGGCCACGACGATCGGGCCCGCGACCCTGCGCCCCCACCTGTCCCGGACGGGGTTCCAGGAGGGCTACTCCCGCGTCTGGCAGCGGGAGCAGGAGACCCTCGCCCTCCTCGTCTTCGACTTCATAAGCGCCCAGCGGGCGGGTGAGATGGTCGAGCTGCACGAGCGGGAGCTGGGGCGCCTGCGCAACGTGCAGCCGTTCGAGGTGGGGCGGATCGAGGGCGCACGCGGGTTCACGGTGAACGCGACGAAGCCGCGCAGCTCTGAGCCCTGGTTCTGCCAGATCGTCGTATTCGCGGTGGAGACGAAGGCGTTCGAGGTGCGGTCGTGCAGCGAGCAGCCCCTCTCGGCGGACGAGGTTCAGCGGCTCGCGCGCGACCAGGCCCGCCGGGCGGCCGCCTAGGGCGGGAGCCGGGAGAGCCAGTCGAGACGGTCCTCCCGGGAGCCCCAGACGGCGGCGACCACCGCCCTCGTCTCCCCGGTCTCGAGGGGCGCGTGGTGCTCGATCTCGCAGAACGGGTACTCCACCGCCTCGAACACCTGGACCGCCGTGGCCGGCCCCCCGGTGGGTGGGACGTCAACGTACGTCCCGGAGGGGTCCGCCTGCGATGCGAGGACCACGAGCGGTCCGGGGTCGTCGCGACCCATCGCCGCCAGCAGGACACGGCCGTCCCCGGGCGGTGCGAACCCGAGCTTCCACCGGTCCCCCGTGGTTCCGGTGCTCAGCCAGCCCTCCCGCAGGGCGGGGATCGGCGCGTAGTAGGCGACCGGGTCCCCGTGCGCGCGCACGTAGATGTCCTGGGGCGTCGGGAGCATCACGAGGTGCCAGGCCGAGCGTCCCGCCGCTCCCGAGACCGCGTCGGCCACCTCGTAACCGGCCCAGGGCATCGACGTCTGGAGGGGAGGCCGGTCCAGGGCCCGGACGCGCCGCGACATCCGCATCCCCACGGCCGACTGCTCCAGGGACGCGACCGGACCGTCCATCTCCATCGTCCACGACCCCGGGTCGACCTCGCGGGGCACGCGCCACCGTCCGGCCTCGTCGTAGAAGACCTCCACCTCGGGCGCCGGCCAGAGCCGGTCCCCCCCGGCGACCGGGGCCTCCCCCTCGTACAGCAGGTTCGGGCCGTCCTCCCCGCACCGCAGCTCGGCCACCCGGCCCCCCTCGCGGGTCACGACGACGGACCCGGTGCCGGAGCCGAAGTCGTGT
>DATLFR010000234.1 GCA_035540895.1 Actinomycetota bacterium
TCGCCCGCGAGCACGGCGGCCAGCGTCATGGCCGCGGCCGGCTCCACCACCGTCTTGGCGCGCGTCCAGATCAGCTCCATGGCCGCCAACGTCTCGTCGTCGCCCACCGTCACGATGTCGTCCACGAGCCGGGAGATCACCGCCCACGGACGGTCCCCCACGCACGGCGCCCGCACCCCGTCGACGACGGTCGCGGGGGTGGCCTCGAGCCGGACCCGGCTCCCGGACCGCAGGGAGCGGGCGGCGTCGTCCGCCGCCTCGGGCTCTACGCCCACCACGCGGGTGCCCGGGCTCGCGTCGGCCACCGCGACGGCGGTCCCGGAGATGAGGCCCCCGCCCCCCACGGGGACGACGACCACATCGAGGTCCTGGACGTCGGAGACGAGCTCCAGGCCGGCCGTACCCTGTCCGGCCATCACCCGGAGGTCGTCGTAGGGATGGACGAGCGGGAGACCCCGCTCCCGCACGAGCTCCGCCACGACCTCGTCGCGGTTCGCATCGGTCACCCCGTCGCTGACCACGTCGGCTCCCAGGGCGAGCGTCGCGGCCACCTTGGCGGGGTTGGCGTCGGCGGGCATGACGACGGTCGCGGAGGTGCCCAGCTCCCGGGCGGCGAGGGCGACGGCTTGGGCGTGGTTGCCCGAGGACACGGCGAGCACGCCGCGGGAGCGCTCGTCTGCCTCCATCTGCAGGAGCGCGTTGAACGCCCCCCGCGCCTTGAACGCCCCGATGCGCTGGAGGTTCTCGGCCTTCATGTACAGCTGGGCTCCCGCGAGCTCGTCGAGCGACCGGCAGCGCAGGACGGGGGTCCTCCGCACGTGGGGGCGGATGCGGTCCGCCGCCGCGCGCACCATGTCCGGGGTCAGCTCCACGGCGCCAACGTTAGCGGGTAGGGTCTCCCGCGATGGAGGTCCACCTCGTCGACGGCACCTACGAGCTCTTCCGCCACCACTTCGGCGTGCCATCGCACCGGGACCCGCAGGGGATCGAGGTGGGAGCCGTCCGAGGGGTGGTCCGGTCCGTCCTTGGGCTGCTCGAGGGCGGCGCGACCCACGTGGGGGTGGCGACCGACCATGTGATCGAGTCGTTCCGCAACGAGATGTGGCCGGGGTACAAGACCGGCGAAGGGGTCGAGCCCGACCTGCTCGGACAGTTCCCCATCCTCGAGGACGCGCTCCGGGACCTCGGGGTCACCGTCTGGGCGATGACGGAGTGGGAGGCGGACGACGCGCTGGCCTCGGCCGCCGCGGTGGCCGGCGACGACCCTGGGGTGAAGCGGGTCCTCGTCTGCACCCCGGACAAGGACCTCGCCCAGTGCGTGCGGGGAGACCGGGTCGTCCAGTTCGACCGGCGCAAGCGGGAGCTCCGCGACGAGGAAGGCGTGGTGGCCCGGTTCGGGGTCCGGCCCGAGCAGATCCCTGACTACCTGGCCCTCGTCGGGGACACCGCAGACGGGTTCCCCGGGATCCCCGGTTTCGGTGCCCGGACCGCCGCCACCGTCCTCCAGGCCTTCGGGCGGCTCGAGGACATCCCCTACGACCCGGCCGGCTGGGCCGGGCTCCCGGTCCGCAGCGCCCGCACGGCCGCCCTCACGCTCGCCGAGCAGCGGGACCTCGCCCTGCTCTTCCGCGACCTGGCGACGCTTCGCACGGAACCCCCGGTGGTGGGGTCGGTGGACGAGCTCCGGTGGACGGGTCCGGGCCCGGGCCTGGCCGCGCTGGCCGACCGGCTGGGCGACCGCGAGCTCGTCACGCGGGCGCAGGCCCTCGCCCGCAGGGTCTAGCCCGTACCCCTCCGGCCGCCCCGGTCGATGTACGGGTGACGTTCACCACACATACGAAAGGGAGCCGAAGATGTCTCGACGCCTCACCCGGATCTCGATCTGGGCCCTCGGACTGTCGCTCGTCGCCTCGGGCCTCGCGTTCGCCGGTCCCGGCCTGAACCTCACCCCCGCCTCCGACCACGACGAGGTGACGCAGCTGTCCGAGCACGAGGAGGAGGAG
>DATLFR010000235.1 GCA_035540895.1 Actinomycetota bacterium
GAGCACTACCGCGTACCCGGCGCCGCACCCTGCCCCCTGGACCCGCTCCCCCTTCCCGGAGACCGCCACGAGCCCGCCGAGCAGGATCGGTGGGACATCGCTCCCGAGGCGGGCGCCGAGGTCGAGCAGCGCGCCCACCGAGCGCTTCGCCCCCCAGGCGGCCGAGAGTCCCACCAGCGCCGCGGCCGCGTCCGCGCTGCCTCCTCCGAGACCCGCGGCGACGGGGATCCTCTTCTCGAGGGCGACGGTCGTCGGGAGGGGGGCCGTCCGGCCCGCGACCAGCCGGGCCGCTCGGACGATCAGGTTCTCCTCGGTGTCCAACGCGGGAGACGCCTCGGGTCCGGTCGTGGACAGCGTCAGCGGCTCCCCGTCGACGAGGGCGGTTGGGCGGTCGGTCGGGTCTCCGGTCGTGATCGTCAGCGTGTCGTGCAGCGAGAGCGTCTGGACGAGCCCGGCGACCGGGTGGAACCCGTCGGGGCGGGGCGGCGAGACGAGCCAGCCCAGGTTCACCTTCGCCGAGCCGGTCACCACGACCCTCCTCGGGGGTCCGGCCCCCAGCCGGCGCATCATCGCCCCAGGGCCCGGTGCAGGTCCGCGAGGCGGTGGACGTCCAGGCGCTCCGGGCGGTCCTGGGGGTCGATCCCGGCCTCGGCGAGGGCCTCCCGGACGCGTTCACGGTCGAGGCCCGAGGCCGTCAGCGCGTTGAGCATCGTCTTGCGCCGGTGTCCGAAGGCGGCGGACACGGTGGCGAAGAAGGCCCGGGGGTCGTCCACCTCCACCGCCGGGTGAGCGAGGCGCTCGAACCGCACGAGCACCGACGCCACCTTCGGCGGCGGCAGGAACACCGTGCGCGGGACCGCCGCGGCCACCTCGGCGGAGGCGTGGTAGGCGAACTTCACGCTGATCGCGCCGTACGCGCGCGACCCCGGAGGCGAGGTCCACCTCTCCCCCAGCTCCCGCTGGACCATCACGAGTCCGCCGCGGATCTCCGTCACCTCGTCGAGCACCCGGGCCATGATCGGGGTGGCCACGTTGTAGGGCAGGTTGGCCACGAGCAGGGCCGGTCCGGCGACGAGGGAGCCGAGGTCGGCTCGCAGGGCGTCGGCCACGACCACCTCGACGGACGGAGGGACGACCTCGCGCAGCACGTCGGCGACCTTGGCGTCCAGCTCGACGGCGACGACCCGTCCGGCGGCCTGGGCCAGGCCGAGCGTCAGCGAGCCGAGACCCGGCCCCACCTCCAGGACCGTGTCCCCGGGTCCCACGCCGGACAGCCGCACGATCTTGCGGACCGTGTTCGGGTCGACGAGGAAGTGCTGTCCGAGGCTGCGCCGGGCGGCCAGGCCGTGGCGCGCGAGCAGGGCTCGGGCCCGGGTGAGCGTCAAGAGCTCCGTCATCCCCCCATTGTGGGCGGCGGGCGCCCGGGAGACCCTCAGGGACCGGCGGGCCGGGAGCCGGTCACCACTCGATGCGGACCCTGAAGGTCCCGGTGTTGAGCGGAGCGAGCTGTTCGAACGACCCATGGGAGAGGTCGATGATCCGGCCCTCGACGAAGGGCCCGCGGTCGCGGATCGTGACGTGCACCGACCGCCCGTTGGAGAGGTTGGTGACCTTGACCACGGTCCCGAACGCGAGCGTGCGGTGCGCGGCGGTCAGACCGGGCGCCCGGAACCACGAGGCAACCCCCTCCTGGACGTTGCGGGGCGCGCGGGCCGTGCCCACCCGCACCACCTTCGGCTCCGGCCTGCGCTCGACACGGGAGTCGAGCGTCGTCCGCGCCACGATCTCACCGTCGTGGAAGACGAGGCGCTGTCGGACGGTCCGGGTCCCCGGCCCGCCCTCGCTCGCGATCCGTCGCTGCCCGGCGGGCAGGGACGGGTCGGGCCGCTCCTCGACGGGAGCCGGGATCGGAAGGGTACGCGTCTGGACGGCCGTCCTCACACGGACGACCCTGACCGACATGCCGTCCCCCGGTGAGGTCGAAGGTGGTGGACGCACTATGTCGTGGGGCCCCACCTCGATCCCGGCCTCGGACAGCATCCGGCCTACCGTGTCGGCGCTCGAGAGGATCTCGCGTGAGCGGCCGTCCACGACGACGGTCGTCGCCACTGCGTTGCGGACGACGACCGGGAGCCCGTCGATCACCGGCGTGTCTGGAGGCGGGGTGAGGTGGTCGTGATCGTCGACGGACAGCCCGAGCTCGGACAGAGCCTCCCCCACCGTCAGCCCGTGCACCACCACCCGACGCGGCTCCCCGTCCACGAGTAGCGTCACGGGCTTGGCGCGCCGGACGCGGACCGTGTCCCCGGCCGAGATCGATCCGGGCGCGTCCACCCTCATCGGAGAGCCGAGACCCTTGCGCTCGACCAGCTCCGGCCCGCTCGAGGCGTAGGTGACGACGGGGCGGATGGACCCCTCCACGTCGAGGTGGACCAACTTCTCCCCTCCGAAGGCGAGGCCCGGCGCAGCGAGCGCCGTGACGAGTACGAGCGCGCGAACCAGTCGTCTCTGCATGGGTTCATCGGTCCCGTGTGCTCCGTGGAGCGGCCGAAGACGGGACCCGCAGGACGCTATCACCGGGGTGAGACCTCGGCAAAGGACCCTTACGAACCTCCGTTCGCGGCGGGCCGCGGGAGCAGGAAAGCGGCCTCGGTGTTGCGCTCGACCCTCTCGCGCAGGGCGGGCGGGTCCTCGCCCAGCACCTCGGCGAGCGCGTCCGCCGTGACCCCGACCAGGGCGGGCCGGTTCGGCTTGCCCCGATGGGGGACGGGAGCCAGGTACGGAGCATCGGTCTCGACGAGCAGCAGCTCGCGCGGCAGGACCCGCGCCGCCTCCCTCAGCTCGCTGTTGCGCGGGTAGGTGATGTTGCCGGCGAACGAGCACCAGTACCCCCGGTCGGCGCACGCCCGGGCATGCTCCACGTCGCCCGAGAAGCAGTGCATGACGACGCGCGGGGGAGGTCCGACCTCCTCGAGCACCTCGAGCACCTCCGCGTGCGCCTCGCGGCAGTGGATCACGAGGGTCCGGTCGGTCTCGTGGGCGAGCTCGATGTGGTCGGCGAACGCCCGGCGCTGGTCCATCGGGTCCTCGCGGTCTCGGTAACGGTCCAGACCGGTCTCCCCCACCGCGACGACACCCGGACGGGACAGGAGCTCGCGCAGGGTCGAGAACGTGCCGCTGCGGTCCCGCTTCCAGTCGCTCAGGTCGTTGGGGTGGACCCCGACCGAGGCGTAGACGCCGTCGCCCGTCCGCTGCGCGGCTGCGAGCGACTCCTCTATCCCCATCCCGATATCGATCAGCCGGGCCACGCCGGCGCGCCGGGCGTCGGCGACGATCTCGGCCGGTTCACCCGCGCAGTGCGAGAGGTGGCAGTGCGTGTCCGTGACGGACGCCGTCAAACGGACGCGTCCTCCAGGCGCGGGAACAGAGGGTCCGCGGTCCGGACCCGGTTCCCCTCGGCAGGTGGGGCTTCCAGGACGGGCTCCCCCTCGTACCCGAGCCGCGACCACAGCTCGGACATGGCCCCCGGCATGGCGGGCCACAGCAGCGCGGCCCCCCGGGCCAGGGACTCGGCGACCGTGTTGAGGATCGCCCCGACCAGCGGGAGGTTCGCTTCGTCGCGGGCCAGCTTCCAGGGCTCCCGCTCGACGAGGTAGCGGTTGGCGTGCCGGACGATCTCCCACACGACGGCGATGGCCTCCGTGATCCGCATCTCCGCGACGAGGGCGTCGGCGTTGACCACGGCGGACCGGGCGACCTCGAGCAGACCCGCCTCCGGACCCTCGGCAGCGGCCGCGCCCGGCACCACCCCGTCGAAGTAGCGGGAGACCATGGCTACCGTCCGGCTGGCCAGGTTGCCGATGTCGTTGGCGAGGTCGGCGTTGTAGCGGGCGTGCATGTCCTCGAGGGAGAAGTTTCCGTCGTCGCCGAAGGTGACGGCGCGGAGGAAGTGGTACCGGTAGCCGTCCACCCCGAACTGGGAGACGAGCTCGTCGGGCGAGATCTGGGTGATCGCCTTGCCCGACTTCGAGATCTTCTCGCCGCCTGCGAGCAGCCA
The DNA here is from genome assembly GCA_035540895.1 of Actinomycetota bacterium. NCBI lineage: Bacteria > Bacillati > Actinomycetota > Actinomycetota bacterium. The sequence goes on from DATLFR010000235.1 coordinate 4,058, forward strand.
CCCGTGGGCGAAGACGCACCTGGGAAGCTCGAGCCCGGCGGCCAGGAGCATGGCCGGCCACACGATCGCGTGGTGCCAGACGATCTCCTTCCCTATCAGGTGGACATCGGCCGGCCAGACGGCGCCGAACCTCTCCTCGTCGGACCCGTACCCAACCGCGGTGATGTAGTTCTGCAGCGCCTCGATCCACACGTAGATCACGTGAGCCTGGTCCCAGGGCAGCGGGATACCCCAGGAGACGGTGGCCCGGCTGATCGGGATGTCTCGCAGCCCGTCGCGCAGGCGGCCGAGGACCTCGCTGCGCGCGCGTTCGGGGGAGATCGCGCCCGGGTTGGCCGTGTAGTGGTCGATGAGGGCCTGGTTGTAGGCGGAGAGCCGGAAGAAGTAGTTCTCCTCCGAGAGCTGCTCGAGGGGGGAGCCGTGGACCGGGCACAGCCCGTTCGCCGCCTCCGTCGGCGTCTTGAACTCCTCGCACCGCACGCAGTAGAGGCCCTCGTAGGTGCCGAGGTAGATGTCCCCCTTCTCGTAGAGCTCGGTCATGAACCGGGCCACCGGTTCCTTGTGACGGCTCTCGGTGGTCCGGATGAAGTCGTCGTTGGTGATGTCCAGGCGCTGCCACAGCTGCTTCCACCGTGGCGCCATCGTGTCCACCCATTCCTGCGGGGTGAGGCCCTTGTCCTCGGCGGCCTGGGCGAGCTTCGACCCGTGCTCGTCCGTCCCGGTGAGGAAGTGGACGCGGCGGCCTTGGAGCCGGTGCCATCGGGAGAGGAAGTCGGCCGCGACCGTCGTGTACGCGTGCCCGATGTGTGGGACGTCGTTCGAGTAGTAGATCGGGGTCGTGATGTACCAGGTGTCCTTCATGACGGGGCTCCCGGACGGGCGGCGAGGACCCGATCGTACAGCGCGCGTCGCGGCACCCCGAGCCGGCCGGACACCTCACGGGTCGCGTCCCGCACGCTGGACCCCTCCTCGATCGCCGCGAGGGCCTCGGACACCGCGGCGTCGAGGTCGGGGGGCTGGGGGACGGCCCCCGCCACGACCAGGACCAGCTCTCCCTTCACCGGCGACCGCCGGACGGATGCGGCGAGCTCGGACAGGGTCCCCCGTCGTACCTCCTCGTGCATCTTCGTGAGCTCTCGGCACAACGCGGCGGGCCGGTCGCCCAACACCTCGGCGAGGTCGGTCAGGCAGGCGTCGACGCGATGCGGCGACTCGAAGAGGACGAGCGTGCGCCTCTCGGAGCGCAGGCTCTCCAGGTGCTTGCGCCGCTCGGCGGCGCGTCGGGGCAGGAACCCCTCGAAGATGAAGGAGTCGGTCGGGAGCCCGGAGACGACCAGGGCTGCGAGCAGGGCGGACGCGCCCGGGATCGGCTCCACCACGAGACCGTCGGCGATCGCCGCCCGGACGAGCCGGTATCCCGGGTCGGAGATGGACGGTGTCCCGGCCTCGGAGATGATCGCCACGTCCTCCCCCGAGTGCAGCCTTTGCAGCAGCTCGGGCGTGCGGACGTCCTCGTTGTGCTCGTGGTAGGAGACGAGCGGGGTCGAGACGTCGTGGTGCTTCAGCAGCCTCCCGGCGGCTCGGGTGTCCTCCGCCGCGACCACGTCCACCTCGTTGAGGACCCTCACCGCCCGCAGGGTGATGTCGGCCAGGTTCCCGATCGGCGTGGAGACGACGTAGAGGCGTCCGGTCATCGCTGTCCCGTCCGGAGGGTGACGCCGGGTACGATCCCGGCCCGGGAGGCGGCGCCCGCGGCGAGCTCGACGCACCGACGCGCTCCTCGGTACCGGCGGGAGAGCCTGTTCGGCTCCAGGGTCTCGACCCCTACGACGCGCAGGTCGCGCCCACAGAAGACGGCGTCGATGGGGAACCTCATCCCGAACGTGTGCACGCGCCGGGCCTTCAGCAGGAGCCCTTCGTCCGGCCCGAGCGACGAGCGGCCGAGGAGACCCCGCGCGCTCGCGACCGCGCCCCGCGCCACCTCCAGGCGTTCGCAGGCGACGCCGTGGGGGCCGAGCAGAACGACCTGGGAGGAGCGGGCGCGACGGGTGGACATGGGGTCCGAGGATACGACCCGGGCCACGCGTCGCGACAGGTTGTCTTGCCAGCATCGGTACCCTGTGGTCCACAGCCTGGGTGTCGCGGAGGGAGGGCGATGACGCACGGGTACCGCACTCATGCGCGTCACTGCCGCGTGTGCGGGAGTCGGCGCCTGCGCATGTCGGTGCGGCGCCGGTCGGGGGGAGCCGCGGTCCGATGCCGGGACTGCGGCACGAAGATCCGTCCGTCCGAGGCCCGCCTCTGGCAGAAGCGACGGCCGATCGCGAGCTGGCTCTTCTCGGGCGGCTTCTAGCCCGTCGACCGCGCCGGTAGCGGCCGGACGACCGCGTCGCGGGAGCCGCTCCGCCCGCCCATCCGGGACAGCCACGCCTCCGTGACCCGGACCCCCGCCCACGTGGCCACCGCGAGGACCGCCACCGGGACCGCGCCCGCAGGCAGGAGCTTCACCACGACGGGAGCCGGCTGGACGATGACCCGCTCGTCCTCGCGCCCCTTCGCCTTGCGCTCGTCCTTCCCGCCGCGGATCTTCTTCACCGCGATCAGCAGGGCCGCGGAACCGGCTCCCCCGCCGACGGCGATGCCGATGGCCTTGCGGCCGAGCCGGGCGATCGGAGGCATCCGGGTCTCGAGCTCGACGAGGTTCGCGTCGAGCCGGTCACGGATCTGCTCTATCTCCTTCAGGACCTCAGATGTCCGCGTGCCCATCGCACATCCTCCTTCACGGACTCGACCGTCGATGCCACGCCCGGCCTGCCCGACCTGAAGATCTTGATGCCGATGCCGATCACGAGCCCCGCGAACAGGAACATCAGCAGGCTCACGATCAGGAACCCGCCTGCGACCGAGACCGGCAGGATGCGCGGGAGCCACAGGGCCAGCGCCACGAAGAGGAAGAGAAGGGCTGGGAAGACTAGGAGGAAGGCTCCCGCGGCCAGGCCCGCCCCTTTCACCTTGGCGGTGACCCCCTCGACGAGCTCGGTCCGCGCCAGCTCGAGCTCCTTGCGGACCAGAAGCTGGAGGTCGCCCGCGACCTCGCGTATCAGGTCCCCCGTTGCGCGGTCGCCCTTCGACCCGATCATGACCCTCCCGAGTGGTGCGGCCGAGACCCGCCGTGGGCTACCGTACCCCGACGACTTCCAGCATATGCCGAGGTCATGAGGATCCACGAACTGCCGACCCCCGCCCTGTGCGTCGATATCGACGCCCTCCGGCGCAACATCGAACGGATGGCGCGGTGGTTCGACGACCGTCCGAGCTCGCTCCGGCCGCACCTGAAGGCGCACAAGACGCCGGCCATCGCCCGTCTGCAGGCCGAGGCCGGTTGTTCCGGCTTCACCTGCGCCACCGTCCGGGAGGCGGAGGTGATGGCCGACCACGGGTTCGACGACCTCCTGGTCGCGAACGAGGTCCTGGACCCCGCCAAGCTCCGGCGCCTGAGCGAGCTGAGCGACCGGGCGCACGTGACGCTCGCCGTGGACTCGGCCTACGGCGCGGCCCTGTTGCGCGACGTGGAGGTGGACGTACTGGTGGACGTGAACGTCGGGCTCCCCCGCTGCGGTGTCCCGGTGGAGGGCGTGGTGGACGTCGCCCGGGCCGTCTCCGACGCCGGGAGGAGGGTGGTCGGGGTCATGGGGTACGAGGGCCATGCGATGGCTATGCCCGACCCTGCGGCGCGGGCGGAGACCGCGCGCGACTCCATGGGCCAGCTGCTCGAGGCGGCGGACCGACTGCGCGCGGACGGGTTCGAGGTGGAGGTCGTGAGTGCGGGCGGGACCGGCACCTACGACGTCACGGGAGCCATCGAGGGCGTCACCGAGGTGCAGGCCGGGAGCTACGCGCTGATGGACACCGCCTACGCTCGCTACGGCCTCCCGTTCGAGGAGGCGCTGCGCTGCCTCACCACGGTGCTCAGCGTGCAGGGGCAGATAGCGGTCCTCGACGGGGGCCTGAAGGCGCTGGCCACCGACCACGGCGACCCGGAGCTCCCGGGAGGCACCCCGGCGGTGGTCTTCTTCCTGTCCGACGAGCACACCACGCTCGCCACCTCGGAGGGGTTCGACCGTCGTCCCGGCGACCGGATGTGGCTGCGTCCCTCGCACGTGGACCCGACCGTGAACCTCCACGAGGTCCTGTACGCGATCAGCGACGACGAGGTGGTGGACACGTGGCCGGTGGCGGCTCGCGGTTACCGATGAGCGACGTCCTCGATTTCGCCCAGCACCTGGCCGAGGTGGCCGACCGGTTGTCCATGGGGTACTTCCGCCGTGACCCGGCCGCCCGTCGGAAGTTCGACGGGACGATCGTCACCGAGGCCGACGAGGCCGTGGAGCGAGCTCTGCGCACGGAGATCTCGGCCGCGTTCCCGACCCATGCCGTCCTGGGCGAGGAGGAGGGAGGTCCCGACACGCAGGACGCACCGACCTGGATCGTCGACCCGATCGACGGGACGATCAACTTCGCCTCCGGGGTCCCGATCTGGGGGACGCTGATCGCCCACGCGGTGGACGGCGAGGTCGTCGCGGGAGTCGTGAGCGCACCAGCCCTCGGCGAGCGGTACCACGCGGTCCGCGGCGGCGGCGCGTACCGCAACGGCGAGCGGATCGGGGTGTCCGCCGTGGACGACCTCGCCGAGGTCTACCTCTCGTACGGGACGTGGCGTCACTTCGAGCAGTTCGGGTGGGGCGGGGGGTTCGAGCGCGCGATCCGAGCGGTGAGGACGAGCCGTGGCCTGGGGGATTTCTGGGGGCACATGCTGGTGGCGTCCGGCGCCGTCGACGTGATGGTGGAGCCGGTCGTGGCGGTCTGGGACCTGGCCCCCCTCATCGTGATCGTGGAGGAGTCCGGGGGTCGGTTCACCGACCTCAACGGGAGCCGCACGATCGCCGGAGGATCGGCCCTGAGCACGAACGGCCGGGTTCACGAAGAGGTTCTGTCCCTGTTCCGGCCGAACCCCTGACCGGCCGGGACCACTCCGTGCGCCCAAGCTGCCACGGGGCGCGGTCCCTTTCGTCACGATCCCGTAACACGGTCGTCGGCTCTCCGCGATGTCCCAGGGGCAGATTTACTGGCGATGACCGACCTGCCCATCGTCACCTCCCGCGTCGAGCCGAAGGTGATCGGTTCGTGCGCGTTCTGCGGCCGCGACATCGCAGCGCCGGGGGACGTCCTCGTCTGGGTCGACGAGGAGAGCTACCACCAGCCGTGCTACCAGGCCCACCTCGCCCGTCGGATGACCGACGAGGGCGTGCGGCCGGCCGTCTAGCTCAGGACCAGAGTCCCGGGTAGTCCTCCCGCCCGACCGGACCCTCTCTCAGCGACCCGTCCTGGCCGATGACGCTGACGGGCACCCCGTCGATCTCGAACCGTACCTTCGTCACCCGGTTGAGGTCGGTGAGCGTGTAGACGACCTGGCCGAGTCGGAGCACCAAGACCGACTGCTCCGCGCTCAGCTCGAACTCCTTGGACAGGTCGATGGTCGCCAGGCCTCCCGAGACCTCGACGGCGAGGATCTCGGCCCCCGGCGGGATGGCCGTGTTCACGCCTCGTTCGAGCTCCTCGGGCGTCGGACCCAGCAGCAGGTCGGCCATCGCCGACTCCACGACCCCCCGCGACCCGATCACCTGCCGCCGGACGGCCACCAGGCGGTCCCCCTGCGTGAAGAAGACCCGCACGAGCGACACGTCGCCCACCTGCGGGGCGGGGGTGGGGCTCGCGTACAGGTCCTCGGGCAGGGACTCGAGGACGGTCAGCTCGCTGCCCCGCGCGCACCCGATGGTCGCAGCCAGCGCGACCAGCACGAGCACCCGGGCCAGGACGGTCACTGAGCACCCTCCCCGGCCATCGGCAGCAGGACCGTGAACCGCGTCCCGGCTCCCGGCGACGACTCCACCTCTAGGTCCGCCCCCAGGACGTGGGCGTTCTCGCGGGCGATGGCCAGCCCCAGCCCCGCTCCCGTGGTCCGTCCCCGCCGGCGCGATTGATCGGCCCGCCAGAACCGCTCGAAGATGCGGTCCAGGTTCTCCTGCTCGATGCCCGGTCCGCGGTCGGCCACCATCACCCTGGCGTGGCCGTCCAGCTGCTCGACCGCGATCTGGACGTCCTGTCCGTTGCCGTGCACGATCGCGTTCTCGAGCAGATTCCCGACCACCCTCTCCAGCCGCGCCTTGTCCGTCCTGACCACCAGGCCGTCATCGGGCGAGGTGACGTAGACCGGCCTCCCGGGGGCCCGGCGGCGGGCCACCTCGACCGCGAACGCGCCCAGGTCGACGTCCTCCCAGGACACGTGAACCCCGCCCGCCTCGACCCTGGAGAGCTCGAGTAGGTCGTCCACCAACCGTTGGAGGGACCTGACCTCCTCGGCCGCCAGGGAGACGATCGACCGCATCCGCGGGGGGAGGTCGTCGCAGTGGTCGGCCAGGAAGTCGACGGAGGTCTTCAGCGCGGTGAGTGGCGTGCGCAGCTCGTGGGACGCGTCCGCGACGAACTGCCTCTCGCGGGATATCCGCTCCTGGAGGGCCCGGGCCATCGAGTTGAACGAGGCCGCCATCGTTCCGAGCTCGTCGTCGCCCGTCTCCTCGAGCCGGGTCTCGAGCAGCCCCTCCGCCACCTGCTGGGCGGCCTCGCTCGCCCGGCGGAGGGGCTCGATCGTGCGCGCGGCGAGGCGGAAACCGAGGACGCCGGCCAGGAGCACGGTGCCGCCGACGACCCCGAGCAGGATGCGCGCGAGCAGCCAGAGGGTGTCGTCGAGATCCTCCAGGGAGTAGACGAAGTAGGCGTCGAGGTTCGACCTCGGGATCGGGGAGCCGAACACGAAGCTGCGGGGCGTCTCGCCCGTCGAGATGTAGGCGACCCTCTCCTCCTCCACCGCCTGCGAAAGCTCCCGCGGGATCGCCGCCGGCACCAGGGAGACGGAGGACGCGACGGCGCGATCCCCGTCCATGACCAGGATCTCCGCGGTCCCACGCGCCTTCAGGAACGAGACGAGCTCGTCGGTCGACCGCTGCGGCTCCGGACGGGCCAGGTACTCGGTCGCGAACCGCAGGCTGTTGAACGATTGACGGACGAGGGAGTCAGCGCGCTGGCGCGTGAGGTACGTGTCGGCCAGCAGGTAGGTGGCAGAGGCGACCACCCCGCTCACTATCAGCGCGCCGCCGAAGAACGCGAACGCGATCCGGAACCTCAGCGTCCCCTTCGACAGCGCTCTCACGCCGCGTCCCCCGTCGTCAGCCCTCGGCGACCTTGTAGCCCATACCGCGGACCGTCTGAAGGAGGTGCGGTCGGGCGGGGTCGTCCTCGATCTTGGAGCGGAGACGACGGATGTGGACATCGACGAGCCTGGCGTCGCCGAAGTAGTCGTACCCCCACACCTCCTCGAGCAGGACCTCCCGCGTGAAGACCCGGGACGGCTTCGCGGCCATCGTGCAGAGCAGCCGGAACTCCGTGCGGGTGAGGGAGAGGGGCTCCCCCTGCTTCAGGGCGACGCCCTCCTCCGGCCTTATCTCCAGGGAGCCGACCCGCATCACCTTCGGCTCGCCCTCCGTGCGGTGCCGGACGCGTCGCAGGAGCGACCTCATGCGGGCGAGGAGCTCCCGCATCTCGAAGGGCTTCGTCACGTAGTCGTCCGCACCGGATTCCAGGCCGACGACCACGTCGATGGTGTCCGTCTTCGCGGTCAGCAGGATGATCGGGACGTCGCTGGAGCGGCGGATGTCGCGACAGAGCTCGAACCCGTCCTTGCCGGGAAGCATCACGTCCAGCACCAGGAGGTCGGGCATCCTCTGCTGGATCCGCTCCATCGCCTCCTCGGCGTTCTGAGCGGTGTCGACCCGGTACCCCTCCTCCTCGAGGGCGACCCGGGTTATCTCTAGGATCCGTTCGTCGTCGTCGACGACGAGCAGCCTGGCAGCGCTGTTCATACCTCATAGTCTCCCGCGATCACGCCCCGCGGGCGCCGCTCCCCCACCTGGGGGCTGGCCATCCCGCGGGCGCGACGGTAGATTTGTGCATGTTCGAGGGGGGAACCCGCGTGGACGGCCGCATCGCCGATCCAGGACAGATGTCGCTCGGCGACCACATCTGCTGGACCATCGACCGGCCCGAGGAGCACGCCCCCGTCCTGTGCGCCTACTTCATGCGTGGCCTGGAGCTGGGCTGCCGGCTCTTCTACGCATGCGACCGCTTCTCCCCCGAGGAGGTCGCCGACCAGCTCACCGCGGCGGGCCTGGACGTACCGGCGCTCCAGGACGAGGGCACGCTGGTCATGCTCAGCGCCTCGGAAATCTACCCTCCCGCCTGGGCCTTCCATGGGGGGGAGACGGTGGCCCGGTTCCGCCAGCAGGCGGACCTCGCCGTCGCCGACGGGTACGCGGGGCTGTGCGCGGCGGGCGATCCCACGGCCCTCCTGCGCGACGGCGTGGAGATCGAGTCGATCGTCGAGTACGAGCTCCTGGCCGACCGCACGATCCGGACGTCGCCCCTCATGTCGCTGTGCATCTACGACGGATCCTGGAGCTCCGGGTCTCACGTCCGAGACATCCTCGCTGCGCACCCGGCGCATCTGGGAGCCAGGCCCGCCTACTGGACCAGTTCGGGCGATGCGGACGGACTGGCCCTGCGCGGCGAGGTGGATATGGCCGTCGGGGCCACCTTCTGGAGGACCCTGGAAGCCGTCGCGAGGATCGACCACCACGTCACGCTGGACGTCTCGAGCCTGCGCTTCCTCGACGTCGACGGGATGCGGGCGCTCGAGCGGCTGGCGCGAGCGCTGTACGACACCGACCGCCGCTTGACCCTGGTCGCTCCGTCACGTCTCCTCTCGGACTGCCTCTCGACCATGGCCGTCGACCGCCTCCCGAACGTGAAGGTCGCCGCGAAACCCTGACCCGAGACGTGAATGCGCCCCGGGCCGTAGGCCCGGGGCGCTCTGAGTTCGTGGGACCGGGGTGCCCTAGCCGGCCGGCCTGCCCTTGCCGGTCGGGTTGCGCGACTGACCCTCTTCGGCTCGGTCCGATCCGGTCTGCGGGGAACCCTGCTGTCCATCGGGGGCCGAGCCCGATCCGTGGTCGGTCGGGTTGTTGCCCGCGCCCCCGCTGGTCGGCCTCGCCGGGGTGGTCGGGCGGCGCTCGGTGTCCTGGCGGTTCTGGCTCGCCGTCCCCGAGACGGCCTCGCCCTTGTCGCGCCCCTCGAGCGAGTCGTCCTTCGAGACGTCGCGGACGGCACCGTCCACGCGCTTGCCCTGGCCAGCGGCGGGAGCGTCCTGCTCGTCGCCGTCGGTGTTCGTGGCGTCCTCCGATGCGACCTGAGCGTCCTCCTCGGACGAGGGGACCGTGAAGCCGACCTTCTGGGCCGCCTTGGCCACCGCGTCCTGCGCCGGAGCGGGGAGCGCTCCCGCCGCGGCGGCTGCGCCCGTGGCAACGGTCAGGCCGAGCGCCGCGGCGGCCACCTTCCCGGCGAGCCCGGTAACTGCGAAGCGCCTCCGCGTCGTCGCGCGGGCGGCGGCGGGAACGAAGACCCCCTCCATCGCCTGGTACTCAGCCGCGACCGCTGCGAGGTGCCGGTCCGCGATCTCGCTGGTCACGGGCCTCACGTATGCGCGGCGGACATCCTCCGCGAACCCGGAGAGCCTGGGGTCGGAGAGCCAGTTGTCTGTGCGGTCGTCGTGTGCCATCTCGTCAGTTGAATCGTCTCTGGGGGCCGGAGGGGTACGGGTCACCCGGCATCGAGGGCGCGCCGGACGGCGGCGAGGCCCCGCCTCTGCAGCGCCTTCACCGCACCCGGACGCTTCCCGACGGCCTCGGCGATCTCCTCGATGGTGAGCCCGCCCATGATCCGCAGGAGCAGGACATCGCGCTGAGCCGGGACGAGTCCCTCGATCACCGCGCGCACCCTCTCCCCCGCCACCGCGTCGAGAGCCTGGCCCTCGACGGACCCCGTCCAGGGCTGCGGCTCCAGCTGCTCGTGGGCGACGGGCGTCTCCGGCCGCCGGGTGCGTCTGCGCACGTCGTCCACGAGGCGTCGGTGCGCGATGACGAACACCCAGGCCCTGAAGCCCGCCTCGTCCCCCTCGAACCCGGGGAGGTCGCGGACCACCTGCAGGAACACCTCACCGAGCAGGTCTTCCGGGTCGCGGGCTCCCCGCGCCCGCAGGTACCCCAGCACGGCGGGAGCCAGGTCCTCGTAGAGGATCCGCCACGCCCAGTCGCCCCCCGCGCGCGCGGCGGCCAGTACCTCCTCGAACGCGGAGCCTATGGGCATCTACGACAGCAGTATCGCCGGGCGAGAGCGCGCGGGTACGCCTCACTCTCGCCCGGCGATATGGAGCTTCAGTCCGCCGTCAGGTTCGTGATCGGCTGGTAGGTGCGGCACGGCTGGCTGCGCAGGCTGGGGCAAGCGGGCAGCGGCGTCGGGGCCCGGCCCCCCGGGACCACCGGGAGCACGAGCTTCGATGGCTGCGTCGGCGCTGACGCGATCGACACCTCCGAGGTGGTTCCCTGGGGTTGCGTCCGGCCGAACGACCAGAAGGGCTGCGCGCCGTTCGGCGCGGCGAGCGTCACCCGGATCCGCGACCCCGTCCGGTAGACGTGCCCCTGGTAGTAGAGCGGGATCGCCACCTGGACGAAGCTGCCGTCCTGCGGCATCGGCTCCGCGTCAGCCTCGAGGTAGGACGGGATGGGACGCAGCAGGGTGCTCGGCGTCTTGAACATGTTGCTGGAGTCGCCGGACAGCTTCCGGACGCTCGCTCGCATGTACCCGTTCTGGACGAACGTCTCCTTGCCGTCGGGTCGCACCTCGCTGATCGTCGCCTGCAGGTCGACGTCCGGCGTCGAGGACCCCACCCACAGGTAGACGGCACCCGCACCCACGACGGTGGTGTCCGCGGCTAGTGGCGCGGACACGTAGGAGACCGCGGTCCCGGCCGGGTTCTGCTTCCAGTCCCACTGCCACTGCGTCGCGTTGCCCCACAACCCCCCGCCACCGGTCCGGGGTCCGTGGTTCGTCAGCGGAAGGGCCGACGCGTCAGAGGTGTACCGGTCCACGCCCGGGGTGGGCGGGAGCGTGTCCGACAGGCTCCCGTTGGGTCCGAGGTACCAGGTCCGGGCCGATGTCCCAGGGATCGGCCATGAGGTGAAGGACCGCTCGAACGCGGCGTACGGGTTCCCGGGCGTCCTCTGTCCGGTCGGTGACACTCCCGCTCCGTTGTCGAACAGGACCCGCACCTGCGGCTGCGCCTCGAACGCGGCCAGCGCCATCTCGTAGGTGGGCATCAGGTGGATCGGGTCGGGCGGGAACGTGACGACCTCCGTCTGCGGGAGCCCCATCGCGGACTGGTAGATGACCGGCGCGGCCGCCTTCGTGACCGCCTGGCTCTCGGCGGGGGCCTTCTTCGCCACGTACAGCTGCAGGAAGCTGTACCACCGGTTGTAGATCTGCGGGATCAGGGCGTCGATGTGCGGGCCGTTCGTGAACGTGAACCACTTCTTGTCGGTCCCGGTGAACCGGGAGGCGAGCTCCGGACAGTGTCCCCCCGTCTGCTCGTCCTGCCACTGGCAGACCAGGAAGGTGGGCACGTTGATCCGGTGGACGAAGGTGACCGGGCTGACGGCGTCGGCCACGGACGCGACGTAGTGGTCGTTCTCCTCGACCTTGGCCATCAGGTCGGCCGCATCCGGACGCAGCGCCTGGTTCGCAGCACAGACCGTGTCGCCGTTCTGGATCCGTTGCCATGCCCAGGGCTGGCCCCTGCCCGGACCGGCGGGCAACGCGTCGCGCTGGCGTCCCCGCGCCCACTCGACCGCGAAGCCGGTGTTGAGGATCCCTCCCGGATACAGCGTGGTCGCGGTGGCGTCGATCACCGACAGCGGAGTGATCGCGGCCAGGCTGGGCGGCCTGAGCTGTGCCGTGAAGAGCTGGCTGATACCGCCGTAGGAGATCCCGAGCATCCCCACGTGGTTGTGGAGCACCCACGGCTGGTTCGCGATCGTCTCGATGACGTCGTAGCCGTCGAGGTTCTGCAGGGGCTCGAAGAAGTCGAAGGCCCCGCCCGAGCAGCCGGTCCCCCGCATGTTGACGCTCACGACGGCGAAGCCCATCGCGTTGGCGAGGACGGCGATCGCGCTCTGCGGGCCCGACGGGTTGGCGTTCCCGTACCCGGTGTACTCGATCAGGGTCGGGTAGGGCGGGAGGTAGGAGGTGGGTCCGTCCGGGAGCTGGGTGCCCTGGGGGACCCCCGGGAGGCCGGCCGGGCTCGTCGGGGGGTGGACCGTGAGCGCCAGCTTCGTCCCGTCCCGGGTGGTCAGGTAGGAGTAGCCGGTCGGACGGATCTGCTGGTCGTAGATGCTCGGGTCCCAGGGCGCCGGGGAGGCGTCGTGCACGACGAGCGGAGGGGACTCGGCGTCCCCGGACCGCACCCGGTACCCCTCCCCGGGTGGGACCTCGCGGAAGAGAGCACCGCCCAGGTCGTTGGCCGGACGGGAACTCAGGGTGTCTCCTCCCGGAGTCACCAGGGAGACCTCGGCCCCCGGTTGCAGGCCGGTGACGTACACCTGCTCCACGCTCCCGCGCGCCTCGAAGGTGGACGCGGAGGACGGAGCACCCGTCACCACCACCACCCCGAGCACCAGACAGACGCTCAGCATCGTCGCAGCCAGCCGCCGTGGACCGTTCATCGCATGCAGCATTCTCGACCCTCCCCAGGGCTCCCCATACGTGGGACCCGGCCTGCGACCGGGTCGAGATGGGGTTCGCCGCGCAGGGGGGGGACTCCTGCCCGGTGCGCTGACGTGGACGGGCGCGGAACCGCCGGTGCGTTCGCTAGCCTCCGTGCGGGCTGTAAGACGAACCTCCCTCACGTCGTAGTTTTCGGGTGTAAACGGACATGGGCAAGGGGCACGAGGAGGCAGGGATGCGTCGGTTCCACGTCTTGATGGTCGCCGTCTTGATCGCGAGCGCCGGGACGCCGTCGGTGGCGGACGAGAGACGGTCAGAGCTCACGGATGCTTCGCCCGAGGTCACCTGGTCGGGCCGGCTCAGGCTCGAGACCGGCTACATCGTGGGGACGGCGACATGTGCCCACGTGTCCCATCCCGGGTGTGACCTGTACACCCTGGACGTCGACGCGCCGGCAGGACGGTGGGTCGCGGTGGCCCCGCGGCTCCAGCGGACCAGTCCGTCTCAGGCGATCAGCTTCGACGTGCTGGATGCCACGGGCGTGCTCGTCGGCCAGGGCCACGACGACAACAGGGGGTTCAAGCCGGCCATCTTCCGACACGGCCCGGGGAGGGCCCCGTACACGGTTCGGGTCTCGTTGAGGATCGGCCACCTGACCGCCACGGAGCTGGAGTACCGCGGCCAGGCCGCACTCACCCGGACCCCGATGGACGTGGAGGAATCGTGCACCTCCGACTTCCTACCCGATCGGGTCGAGGGTCCAGCCGGCACGGAGGGGACCGACCGGCTGCACGCGTCCGTCCTCGTCCTGCTCGACGGGGTGGATGACGGGTACGCCTCCGAGGTGATGGCGGGAGCGGCATCGACCTTCGACACGGCCGAGATAGACCTCGACGTCGACTATCGCAGGGTCGCCTTCGACACAGCCGACCCCGTGGACAGCGGCCCCCTCTTCTCCCTCGCGCGGGCCGAGGTGGGCGGGTACGTGCCCGAGGGGTACGACGCGGTCTACATCCTCACAACGAAGGACCTGAGCGAAGGACCGTCCGGTCGCGCCGTCGCGGGCCGGGCCCTCTGCGTCGAGGGGGCGCGCTCGCCCATGACTGCCTTCGCGGTGGGAGAGAAGGGAAGGGACACCTTCTACGGGGCGATCATCGCCGCGCACGAGATCGCCCACCTGTTCGGCGCCCACCACCACTACACGACCTGCGGACACGGCCATCAGAACGTGCTGCGTGGACGCCCGCTGAGCGTGTGCAGCGTTATGTCGCCGGACATCGCCCTGGGTTCGCTGAACATGGGCCCGGTCGAAGCGTCCGTGGTCCGTGGACACCTGTCCCACGCCCACTGACGACGCCCGGAGGGCTACCGGGCGGTCAGAGGCTGACGGTCTGTGGCAGGAAGGCCACGACGAAGCCGTTCGGCATCGACGGGAGCCCCGCCGAGGTCAGGCCGACCCCGACGCTGGCGTAGACCGAGTTGCGCGCGACCGTCACCCCACCCCACGTGATCGCGGGGTCGGTCCGGGTCTCGGAGCCGAGGGGGATGGGCCACGCGAGCAGCGGAGCGCCGCTGATCGAGTCGTTGGCGGTCAGGAACCCCTTCAGGTCGACCGTGTACACGACCCGGTTGGCGTAGGTGACGGGGTTGCCCCAATGGATGCCGTCTGCGGTGGGCGAGACCCACCGCAGGGCGCCGTCGTCCGCGTCGATCGACCACAGGTACCCCCCGACCGTGTGTGGCCCGTAGATGGCGCCGTCGGCCACCGCCGCCGAACCCACGATCCCTCCGACGGGAGACGGGAACCCGAGCAGGGACTTGTAGACCGGCTCCATCGTCTCGGGGTCGAAGACGTGGTAGACACCGGACTTCTGCCCCGCCCCCACGAGCTTGCGGCCCGTCGAGTCGCGGAAGATGTTCGGGGTGGACCCGAAGTCCAGGTCGAGGTTGCCGCACTCGAACCCGGCCACGAACACGTCCTCCATCTCCTCGAACTCCTCGCAGGGAAGCGTGTCCGCCAGATCGGGGAAGTACTCCTCCACGTCCCCCTTGTAGCTGCCCACGATCTCGCCGAAGGTCGGGCTCTGTCGGTCGAGGTCCACCTTCACGACCGCGTTCGTGTGGTCGTGCTCGTCCTCGTAGTCGAAGGGGTTGCCGGTCCCGATGAACCCGGTCTTCGTCTCAGGGTCGATCGCGATCGTGCCCCACATGGCTGCGCCGGCGTACCCGTCCTCCCACTCGCTCGGCGGGATGGCCCAGGTCTTCCTGATCACCTCGCCGGTGACCGCGTCCAGGAGGGAGAAAGAGCCCTGGAAGCCGTGTCGCTCCGACTCGTCCCCCTCGGCTGCCGTGCCGGAGACGCCGACCCAGACCATGCCGTCGTAGACGATGGGGCTCGAGACCGCGTCGGAGCCGATCTGGTGGTCGACGGTCGTCTTCCACAGCTCCTTGCCCGTGGCCTGGTCGAGCGCCAGCACGTACGGCGCGTCGATCCTGGAGACGAAGGCGAAGACTCGTCCGTCCTCGACCGCCAGCGTCGAGTAGACGCCGCCGTCCGGCACGTGTCGCTTCCACACCAGGTCGCCGGTGTCCGCGTCCATGGCGAAGACCCAGCCCGGCGCTCGGTTGCCGGTGGACGACCCGACGTAGACGCACCCGTCGGCCACGATCGGGTAGCCGGTGATCTCGTTGTTGCGCCCGCGGGTCCACCGGTTGGCGTCAAAGGTCCAGGCGGGACGCAGCTGAGCCACGTGCAGGGGGTCCAGGTAGTGCTCCGCGGTCTGGGCCCGCGTGTTCTGCAGATCGTTGCCCATCCGGGTCCATGATCCGCCGAGCGTGGGCCGCGCGCACTCGGCCTCGTGCGCCGAGGTGGGACCGGTGGGGAGTAGGGCAGCCGCCAGGCAGGCGACGAGGATCAGGGGGGCTCTTCTAGGCATCGACTCGGCTCCGACGTGGGATACGACGGTGGCATCATTCTTCACGAACCCCCTGATCCCTCCCCGCAGGGAAACCGTCCGCGGCCCCGAAGTAGGAGGGCATGCGAGATGTCCGCCACCTGTTCGTCGCGCTCGCCCTCGTGCTGTCCTCGGGCGGAGCGGCGGCGGCCGAGGAGACGACGAGGTGCACCGCGGGCGGCCCCACGCCCGGCTTCAGGGCCATCCGGCTCGACCTGCGCGAGCAGGGGTCGAACCACATCGGCCTCGAGATCAGGGGGACGCGGTCGCGCCCGGTGGGCTCCTCGGAATCCTGGCATCTCGTCCAAGGGGTGTTCGTCCTGGACGCCGTGACCCGCGAGCCGGTCGCCTGGCGCGTCCACTCCCGTGGGTCGCACCCCCACCGTACGGTGGTCCGGACGGACGGCCAGACCCATCTGAGCCAGGCGGCGCCCGGGCCGGACGTGCCGCTGGCGCGTGGACGCATGAAGATCCCGCCGGGCCTGGCTCCCGGGGTCTACGACGTCGTCGCCTTCGGGACGGACGGGAGCCGGTCGGCTCCCCAGGACCAGTGGCTGGTGGATATCCGCGTCCAGGGCAAGCACCGGTGCACCCCGATCGGGTCCGGCGAGGTGATCGACGTCAGTCACGCTGATGCCGAGGGCGGCACGCAGGTGGTCGCGCCGGGGGCCGGGTACGCGGAGGGCGTGCAGTTCGGGTTCGGCACCGGACGGGAGACGTTCGTGGGGGTCCTCGACGCGTCCGTGTACTCCCAGGGGGAGATCGAGGTCGCCTACGAGTTGCCCGACGTGGCCGGCACCGCGGGGCGAGGACTCCTGCCCCTCGTCTCCCGGCGCGCGGGGGATCACCGGTACTCGGCCGACTACCGGGGGCTCTTCCCGGTCGTGAAGGTGGCCGGGGTGGCGATCGACCTCCCCCCTCTCAGCTGACCCCGGTCGGGCTCAGCTCGTCTCCAGCTGCCCCTCCATCCCCGCCTCGCGATGACCGGGGACGTCGCAGAAGTACACGTACGACCCCGCTCCGAGCGTGACGGTGCCGGAGTCGGTGTCCCCGGACGCCGGGGTGGCCAGCTTGAACCCGTCGATCCCTTCGATGACCAGGGTGTGGGCGATGGCCCCGGCGTTGGTCATCGTGAACTCGACCATCCCGCTCGACGCGGTCAGCTGGTTCGGCGTGAAGGCCATCTCCTCGGCGGCGACCTCGAGCGTGGTGGCCGGTGACGCGCCGTGGTCCTGCTCGTGGTGTCCAGATGGGATGGCCCGCGAGGCGACGATCCCGCCGACCACCACGACGACGGTGGTGATGGCCACGAGACCGCGGACCCGGGCCGGCCTGACCCCCGGGAGCGCAGCGACCAGGGAGGCCACCAACAGGACGTGGACGGCCAGTGCTATCGCGACGGTGGCCGCCACCTCCGCGGAGACGGCCAGCAGGACCCGCGACAGGCCGACCGCGATCACCAGGATCGCGAGCAGGGCCCCGACGGGCAGGGCGACGGGCAGGATGAGTCGCTCGAGGAGGCGTCTGTCCATCGGTGCGGCTAGGGTGCGCCGGCGTCGGTGATGTCCTGACGTCCGTCCGTCCTCTGACGGAGGGGGCTCGTTCCGCCGAGCAGCCAGGCCGCCGACAGCGCGATGAACAGCACCTCGAGTCCCAGGGCGACCGGGAGGGGGATGCTGACGCCCCGGAGCGCCTCGAGGGCCTCCTCGGCGGGCGAGGCTGGAGGCGCAGTGCCGGGACGGCCCGCCTTGCTCGCCAGGACCGCCCCCGGACCCGGACCCGCTCCCGCGTCCACGTCCAGCGCGGTCGCCGCCGCCTCCTCGGGTGTGTCCGCCACCACCACGACCGCGGTCATCCACGGGTGGGGCGCGCACTTGTAGGCGAATACCCCGGGCGCGGTGAAGGTCCGTCTGAAGGTGGCGCCGCCGGCCAGGTTCCCGGAGTCGAAGCTCGCATCGTCGGCGGTCACCGTATGGTCCACGGAGCCCGTGTTCGTCCAGACGACCGTGTCTCCCGTCTGTGCCTGGAGCTGCTTCGGGGCGTACCCCCAGGTGTTCACCTGCTTCAGGTCGCCCTCCACGATCCTGACGTCGTGGGTCATCGGTCCCCTACGGGTGGCCGGACGGGCCGCGGCAGGGGCGCCGTCGCCGCCGACGAGCGAACCGCGGCCCGTCCGGCCACCCGTAGGGGACCGATGACCCACGACGTCAGG